>NZ_JBYVYK010000071.1:0-19977 GCF_058148405.1 Mycobacterium sp. DHQP2018-32-09
GGTCCCGGCGGGACGGGGCGGGGCGCCGGGGCCGGCGTGCCGCCCTCGGGGTGTCCGGGATCGTGCGGCGGCCATCCCGGCGACGTCGACCGCACCCCGGCGCCCGCGCCGACGAGGGCGGCGGGATCCTCGACGGATTCACGGACGGTGGGCCGCTTGCGCTCGTCGGGCAGCTCGGTCTCGCCGAGGCCCAGCTTCTCCTGGATGCGCTTCATCCAGCGGGGTGCCCACCAGCAGTCGTCGCCGAGCATCTTCATGATGGCCGGCACCAGGAACATGCGGATGATCGTGGCGTCGAGCAGCAGCGCGAGCAGCAGGCCGAACGCCAGGTACTTCATCATCACCAGGTCGGAGAACACGAACGCGCCCGCGACCACGGCCAGCACCAGGGCCGCGCCGGTGATCAGGCGGCCCGTGGTGGCCGTGCCGATGCGGATGGCCTCGGCGGTGGACAGCCCGCGTTCGCGGGCCTCCACCATGCGGGAGACCAGGAACACCTCGTAGTCGGTCGACAGACCCCAGATCACCGCGATGATGAGGCCGATCATCGGCGCCATCAGCGGCTGCGGGGTGTAGTTCATCAACCCCGACCCGTGGCCGTCGACGAACATCCAGGTCAGGATGCCCATCGTCGAGCCCAAGGTCAGTGCGCTCATCAGCGCGGCCTTGATGGGCAGCACCACCGATCCGAACGCCAGGAACATCAGGATGGTCGTGGTGACGATCAGCAGCACCACCATCAGCGGCAGCTTGTCGAACAGGCTGTGAATCGAGTCCTGCTCCAGGGCCGGGGTGCCGCCCACCGAGATCGTCAGTCCTCGCGGTGGCGCCAGGGCCCGCAGCTGCTCGATCTTCTGCGCGGCGTCGTTGCGGCTGACCAGCCCGTTCTGGATCACCTTCACCGACGGATCCTTGGAACCGCCGTCCTGCACGGAGCGTTCCTGCCACATCTTGGACGGATCGTTCTCGGGTTCGATGAAGCCCGAGATCTGCATCGCCTTGTTGCGGACCTCGGCGATCTGCTGCTCGGTGACCGGCGAACCGTCGTCGCTCTCGATCACCATGGTCAACGGTTCGGTGCGGAAGCCGGGGAAGTTCTTGTCGAAGTCCTCCTGGGCCACGCGGACGTGGTTGTCCGGCGGCAGGTACTTCTCGCTGATGCCGCCGAGCGCGAGCTGGCCCAGCGGTGTGATCAGCAGGATCATCACGATGACGATGGGCGTCGCCACGGCGGCGGGCCGCTTCATCACCTTGTTGACGAGCTTGCCCCAGAAACCCTGCTCGACCTCGGCACGCGTCTTGGTCTTCTGGGTCTTCTCGGACAGCCATTCCAGGTAGACCCGCATGGGCTTCCAGTTGCGGAAGAACGGCACGCGCAGCAGGGTGCGCACGCCCAGGGCGTCGACGTTGCGGCCCAGGATGCCGAGCGCGGCGGGCAGCACCGAGACCGACAGGATGGCCGCCAGCATCACCGACGCGATGATCGCGTACGTGATGGACTTCAAGAAGCCCTGCGGGAACAGCAGCAGCGGCACCGACGAGGCCACCAGGATCACCGCGGAGAACATGATGGTGCGGCCCGACGTCATCACGGCGCGGCGGACGGCCGCCTCGGTGTCGTAGCCCTCGGCGAGTTCCTCGCGGAACCGGCTGACCATGAACAGGCCGTAGTCGACGGCGATGCCCAGACCCATCAGCGTGACGACGGGTTGGGCGAAGAAGTGCACGGGCATGAACTCGGCCGCCAGGCGCATGATGCCCAGCGCGCCCGCGATGGTCAGACCGCCGATGATGCCCGGCAGTGCGGCGGCGACGACGCCGCCGAACACGAAGAACAGCACGACGCAGACCAGCGGGATGGCGGCGATCTCGGCGCGGCGCTGGTCTTCGCCGATGGTGCCGGTGAGTTCACTGGCCAGCGGCTGCAGGCCGGCGAGCTGGATGTCGCCGTCGTTGATCTTCAGCAGATCGGGTTCGATCTTCTGGTAGTTCTTCAGGATCGCGTCGTCGTTGTCGCCCTTGAGCGGGATGCTGACGAACGTCTTCGTCATGTCGGCGGTCTTCATCTGCTGGACCGTCTCGGCGGTGCTGGTGGGCGCCCGCAACCAGCCGACCCAGCTGACCACCTGATCCGGGTGGTCGGAGACCAACGCGTTGAGTTCGTCGGTGGTCTTCTTCATCCACGCGGGATCGTCCACCTTCTCCCCGTCGGGAGGCGTGAGGATCGCGACGATGTGGCTGGTGCGGTCACGCCCGTACACCTCGTCACCGATCAGCGACGCGTGCACCGATTGGCTGCCCTCGTCGTAGAACCCACTCTGGGTGACGTGTTGACCGAGGCTGATCCCGTACACGCCGCCACCCAGGCACAGTGCGACCATTACTCCGATGACGACGTATCGGAATCGGTACACCGTTCGACCCCACCAGGCGAACACGGCAACTCCTATCGATGCATGGTTACTGGCGTCAAGTCCGATCGAGGCCCGAGCCGGCTGTAGTTGTCTGTAGTTGTCAGACGCGCGAGTTGAGCAACGCCGAGAGCGGCCGGAACGGCTGCAGCCACGCGCCCTGCTCAGGCAGCGAATCCAGGCCGATCCGCGGTAGCGGTTCCCGGAAGACGCCGGGAATGTCCTCGAGGTCGACGAACTCCAAGGTATCCGACGCTAACGCCCAACTGGCATGTTCGCGAAATCCCAGCACGTGCACGCCCACCCCGTCACGGGCGATGTCCTCGAGTGGGAGTCGGAACGCCTGACCGTCCGCCGAGGCGACGTAGACGGCGGCCAGACCCTCGCTGCGGCGCAGCGCGACGTGCGCCAGCATGTCGCCGTCGACGTCGCTGTCCTCGTCGACCTTCGGTTTCGCGAACACCGCGAACCCGACGTTGCGCAGCGCCTCGACCCAGGGCCGCACCACGTCGGCGCTGCCCGGCGCGATGTTGGTGAACACGGTGGCCTCGGGTTCCAGCGCCACGTCGTCGCCCGCTGCGGCGCGGCGGGCCGACAGGTCGGCGGTCTGCGCCAGCAGCCAGCGTCCCAGCGCGTCGAAGCGCGGGCGGTGCGCGGCCGTCGGCCGGCCGCCGAGGATGGAGCCGAGACCCATGTCGAGGTTGGGGGCGTCCCACACCAGCAGCACCCGCTGCGGCGTGGTCGACGCGACGCCCGGGTCGGTCCCGGCCGGGGCGTCGGAGGTGATGCTCACGACTGACCTCTGCTCATCGCTACCTCTTCTCCCAGACGAACTCCGTGATCGCGCTGCCCATGCGCAGACCGCGGGCCTCGTACTTGGTCTCGGGGCGGTGCACCGAGATCGGCAGCTCGCCCGAGGCGACGCGCGCGGCGGGCACGCGCGTCAGCAGGGGTTCGGCATCCCCGACGGCACCGATCTGCTCGGCGTAGTCGGCGTGGTCGGTGGCGGCGTGCAGGATGCCGCCGGGACGCAGCCGGTCGGCGATCAGCGCGACGGTGGGCGGTTGCAGCAGCCGGCGCTTGTGGTGGCGGGCCTTGGGCCAGGGATCGGGGAAGAAGACCCGCACCCCGGTCAGCGACTCGGGCCCGAGGAGGTATTCGAGGACGTCCACGCCGTCGCCGCGGACGAACCGCACGTTGGTGAGGCCCTCGCGATCGACGCCGCTGAGCAGTTGGGCCAGGCCCTTCTGATAGACCTCCGCGGCGATGACGTCGAGGTGGGGTTCGGCGATCGCCATCGCCAGCGTGGAGATGCCCGCCCCGCACCCGATCTCCAGCACCAGGTCGGCGTCGCGTCCGAACCACGCCGCGGTGTCGAGGCGGCCCAGCGGGGCGCCCGCGGCGTCCCTCGCGGCGGAGCCCAGCTCGGGCCAGCGCCGGTCCCAGGTCTGTTGCTGACGCTCCGACAGTGCCGAGTGGCGGTTGCGGAAGCTGGTGATGCGGCGCAACGCAAGGGCGGGCACCCGATCGGCGTCCTCGCGCTGGGCATGCATCCGTCCATCGTCGCGCATGTGACGGGGTGTACCCGCATCGTGGTGCGTATTGATACCCAATGGTTGCCTACATCGCTTGCGAAGGGCAGGTGTTCCGTGATTTGCCGCACTCCGGTCCGTCGGCCGGGTGTGACGATGGGTGGGTGGACGACGTGCTGCGCTGCCTGGCAGACGACGTGGCCGGGCTCACCGATGCGACGGTGGCGGGCGAGCTGGCGTCGGTGGGCGAGCGGCTGCGCGCCGCGGCGGAGGCGCCCGACGCGGCCGCCCGCTACGCCGCATGGCAGGGGGCGCTGGTGGACCTGCGCTGTCTGGCGGCCCGCTCCGACGAGGTGGCGTGCTTCCTGGAGGGTGACGCCGCCGTGCTGGGGGCGATGACGTTGGCCGTCGACGTGGTCGAGGCCGCGGGGACGCCCGTCGACCGCGGTGCAGCACCCGCCGCCCACCTGCGGCGCGCGGTGACGTGGCAGCACCGGGTGGACTCCGAGACCCGGCAGTGCGCCGCGGACGTCGTGCGCGGGTCGCTGCGGCTGCTGGCCCGCGGGGCGCCCGCACCCCGGCTGCGCGACGTGCGTGCCGAACGCGTCCGGCTGGGGCATGCGATCCGCATCCGCTGCAGCGCGGCGCTGATGCGCTGGCGGGCGGGAGCGGCCGACGTGCGCCGACGCGACGTGGCGGCGTTCGAGGCGCGGGTCCGCGCGGAGGCCGACGAGCTGCTGGCGGGCGTCGACGCGCGCGTCGATCAATTGGTCGGGGTCGCGCGCGTCGATCAATTGGTCGGGGACGCGCTGGACGGTCCGCTCCCGGGGCCGGTGCTGCCGGAACCGGTGCGCCCGGCACGCCGGGGCGAATGGCAGGTGGCGACCGTGCTGGCGGCCGGCTTCGGGTGGGGCGTCGCGGTGGCGCTGAGCCGGGCCGTCGCCACGCCGTGGGGTGGGGTGCTGGGGGCCGCCGTCGGGATCGCGCTGACGGCATGGGTGGTGCGGGTGCGCGGCGCGGTCGCCACGCGCGCCGTTCTGGACCGGTGGGTCACCGAGGTGGCCGCGGCCGTCCGGGTGCACGCGGAGGCCGCGGTGGCCGTCCGGCTGGTGGCTGCGGAATCGGTCGTCGACCGCCTGCCGCCGGGCCGAACGGGGGCCGTTTCACTGAATCGTTCCTGTGAGCGATCGGACAATGATCCGATTAACGGCGCCCATGTCACCCGCGTTAACCTCAATCAAGCGACGACCGAGACCGCATGCAGGAGACCTTCATGACCTCAGCGACCATCCCCGGCTTGGATTCCGCACCGACGAAACACGAAGGCCTGCTGGCGTGGGTTCGCGAGGTTGCCGAGCTGACGCAGCCCGACCGGGTGGTGTTCGCCGACGGGTCCGACGAGGAGTATCAGCGGCTCGCCGATCAGCTCGTCGCGGCAGGCACGTTCCAGCGGCTCAACGACGAGAAGCAGCCCAACTCCTACCTCGCGCTGTCGGACCCCTCCGACGTCGCCCGCGTCGAGTCGCGCACCTTCATCTGCAGCCAGCGGGAGATCGACGCCGGGCCCACCAACAATTGGATGGACCCCGCCGAGATGCGCGGCATCATGACCGACCTGTACCGCGGCAGCATGCGCGGCCGCACCATGTGGGTGGTGCCGTTCTGCATGGGCCCCCTGGAGGCCGAGGATCCCAAGCTCGGCGTCGAGATCACCGACTCGGAGTACGTCGTCGTCTCGATGCGCACCATGACGCGGATGGGCAGCAAGGCCCTGGAGAAGCTCGGCGACGACGGATTCTTCGTCAAGGCGCTGCACTCGATCGGGGCGCCGCTGGAGCCCGGCCAGCAGGACGTGCCGTGGCCCTGCAACGACACGAAGTACATCACGCACTTCCCGGAGACGCGCGAGATCTGGAGCTACGGCTCGGGCTACGGCGGCAATGCGCTGCTGGGCAAGAAGTGCTACTCGCTGCGCATCGCCTCGGCCATGGCGCACGACGAGGGCTGGCTCGCCGAGCACATGCTGATCGTCAAGCTCATCTCGCCGGAGAACAAGTCGTACTTCATCGCGGCCGCGTTCCCGTCGGCCTGCGGCAAGACCAACCTCGCGATGCTGCAGCCCACCATCCCGGGCTGGCGGGCCGAGACCGTGGGTGACGACATCGCCTGGATGCGGTTCGGCAAGGACGGCAGGCTGTACGCCGTGAACCCGGAGTTCGGGTTCTTCGGCGTGGCGCCGGGCACCAACTGGTCGTCGAACCCCAACGCCATGAAGACCATCGAGGCCGGCAACACCGTGTTCACCAACGTCGCGAAGACCGACGACGGTGACGTGTGGTGGGAGGGCCTGGAGGGCGATCCCGATCACCTGATCGACTGGAAGGGCCAGGACTGGTTCCGCGAGTCCGAGGACAAGGCCGCGCACCCCAACTCCCGCTACTGCACCCCGATCGCGCAGTGCCCCACGCTGGCTCCCGAGTGGGACGACCCGCAGGGCGTGCCCATCTCGGCCATCCTGTTCGGTGGCCGCCGCAAGACGACGGTGCCGCTGATCACCGAGGCCCGCGACTGGCAGCACGGCGTCTTCATCGGCGCCACGCTGGGCTCGGAGCAGACCGCCGCCGCCGAGGGCAAGGTCGGCACCGTCCGCCGCGACCCCATGGCGATGCTGCCGTTCCTGGGCTACAACGTGGGCGACTACTTCCAGCACTGGATCGACATCGGCAAGCAGGCCGACGAGTCGAAGCTGCCGAAGGTGTTCTTCGTGAACTGGTTCCGCCGCGGTGACGACGGCCGCTTCCTGTGGCCCGGCTTCGGTGAGAACAGCCGCGTGCTGAAGTGGGCCATCGAGCGCATCGAGCACCAGGCCGACGGGAAGAGCACGCCGATCGGCATCGTGCCCACGGCTGCCGATCTGGACCTGTCGGGCCTCGACGTGGACCCCGCCGACGTCGACGAGGCCCTGGCGGTCAACGTCGACGAGTGGCAGGCCGAGCTGCCGCTGATCCAGGAGTGGTTCGAGTTCGTCGGCGAGAAGTTGCCGACCGGCATCAAGGACGAGTTCGACGCGCTCAAGACGCGGTTGAACGAGGCCGGGTAGCCACTGCGTCCAGGATGAGGTCGGCGGCCCGCCACGCCATGGCCATCGCGGGCCCGTTCGTGTTGCCGGACAGCATGATCGGCCACACCGACAGGTCCGCGATGCGGAGGCCGTCGATGCCGCGGACGCGGAGTTGGTCGTCGACGACGTCTTGGTCGTCGGGTCCCATGGCGCAGGTGCCCATGGCGTGGTGCCCGTTGGCGCCGTACACCAGCGCGGCGTCGACGAGGTCGGCGTCCGACGTCACGTCGGCGCCCGGCGTGATCTCGAAGTCCACGAACTCGGCGATGGGGGAGCGCTGGAAGATCGACCGCATGGTCCGCAGGACGCGGGCACCGGTCTGGCGGTCGTACTCGGTGGCGAAGTAGTTGGGGTCGATCAGCAAGGCGCCCTGGGGATCTGGTGACGTCACCCGTACGCTGCCCTCGGACGTGGGCCGCAGGATCTCGCCCATGCACGTGATGCCCGCGACGTGTTCGACGGTGGAGCGTTGCGCACCGTTGCCGTTGGCGACGGTGAGTGCGGTCGCGAGCATCTGCCCGTCGACGCGCGGCGAGGTGGGATCGCTGGCGAACAGTGCCAGCACGTCGGCGGTGGGCGTGGCCAGCGGGCCCTTGCGGGTGGCGAGGTAGTGCACGCCGGTCTTGAACTTGGCCAGCGGCGTGGAGAGTTGGTGGTTGTAGCCGAGGGGGCCCTTGAGCCGGTAGGTGGTGACGAGCGTGCGGTGGTCACGCATGCGCATGCCCACCTGGGAACGGTCCAGGTAGTGCGTGACGCCGGCGGCGCGCAGCACGTCGCGCGGGCCGATGCCCGACAGCTGCAACAGCTTCGGCGACTCCAGCGCGCCGAGGCAGACGATGACCTCGCGCCGGACCCGGACGGTCTCGCGGGAGCGGGGGGTGCGCAGCACCACGCCGACGGCCCTGCCGTGCTCCAGCACGAGCCGTTCGGCGTAGGCGTGCGTGGCGACGGTGAGGTTGGGCCTGCTCAGCGCGGGCCGCAGGAATGCGCCGGCCGCGCTGACGCGGCGGCCGCGGTGGATGGTGGCCGGCGGTAGGCCGACGCGCGGGCCCGCGGTGTCGTTGACGTCGGCCACGGCGCGCATGCCGAGCTGCTGGCTGGCCGAGATGATGGCGGCGGCAAGGGGATTGGCGTACTCGGGCACCGAGACGGGGACCGGACCGCCGGCGCCTCGCGTCGCCGACGGTCCGAACTGGTGGTTCTCG
The DNA here is from genome assembly GCF_058148405.1 of Mycobacterium sp. DHQP2018-32-09. Classification (NCBI taxonomy): domain Bacteria; kingdom Bacillati; phylum Actinomycetota; class Actinomycetes; order Mycobacteriales; family Mycobacteriaceae; genus Mycobacterium; species Mycobacterium sp. DHQP2018-32-09. The sequence goes on from NZ_JBYVYK010000071.1 coordinate 8,270, forward strand.
ATGCGGCGATAGATCGGCAGGATGTCGTCCCAGCCCCAGCCGGAATTGCCCAGGCGCACCAGGTCGTCGTAGTCGTCGCGGTGGCCGCGGTTGTACACCATGCCGTTGATGGCGCTGGAACCGCCGAGGACGCGCCCGCGCGGCCACGCCTCGGACGTGCCGAGCGGGCCGAAGGGGACGGTGTGGTAGCTCCAGGAGTATCGGGGGTCGTGGAACACGCGGCCGCCGACGCGCGGCACGTGCAGGTAGGGGCTGCGGGCGGCGCCGCCCGCCTCGACCAGGAGCACGCGGTGGTGGCCACCCTCGGACAGTCGGTTGGCGATGACGCAACCCGACGTGCCCGCCCCCAGCACCACGTAGTCGACGTCGGCCATGCCCCGCCCCTTGCCCCGAGCCTCCCGGCACATCTCGAAAAATGAAGCTTCAGCAAATCAAATGTTTGCTAGAAATGCAAGCGCAAGACCGTTGCGTCGGCAATGGCAGCTATGAATCCTGCAGAAGTCACGAAAGCGTCATCGTCCGGCGATTTCGACAGGCGTAGCCACATCGGCGATCTGCGGTCACGTGACCGGCCGAAAGCACTGTGACGCGGACCCCGTTGACACCTGTCAAGTGAGCGCGTCGTACAGTGCTCGCATGCAGATCCGCGACCACGTGGGTAAGGACAAGCCGGCCGTCGTGCTGTACCCCTCGGGCACCGTCGTCACGTTCGACGACCTCGAGGCGCGCGCCAACCGCCTGGCGCACTACTTCCGCAGTCGCGGGCTCGTCGAGGGCGACGTCGTCGCGATCCTGATGGAGAACAACGAGCACGTGCACGCGGTCATGTGGGCCGCACGCCGGGCCGGGCTCTACTACGTGCCCATCAACACGCACCTCACCGCCGCCGAGGCGGCCTACATCATCGACAACAGCGGGGCGTCGGCCATCGTCGCGTCGGCCGCCTTGCAGGACGTCGCCGCCGGACTGGCCGCCGAACTGCCCGGCGGACTGCCCGCCATCCGGTTGACCACCGGCGACCTCGACGGCTGGGAGCGCTACCCCGACTGCGTCGACGACCAGCCGGACGCCCCGATCGCCGACGAGTTCGAAGGCGATCTGCTGCAGTACTCGTCGGGCACCACCGGCCGTCCCAAGGGCATCAAGCGTGCGCTACCGCACGTGCACCCGTCGGAGGCTCCCGGTCTGATGGCCGGACTGGTCGCGTTCTGGATGCACCCCGACGCGGTCTATCTCAGCCCCGCGCCGCTGTATCACACCGCACCGTCGGTGTGGTCGATGAACATCCAGGCGGCCGGCATCACCACCGTCGTCATGGAGAAGTTCGACGCCGCAGGATGCCTGGACGCCATCGCCACGCACCGCGTCACGCACGGCCAGTTCGTCCCGGCGATGTTCACGCGGATGCTCAAGCTGCCCGCCGAGGTACGCGCCTCCTACGACGTCTCGAGCCTGGAGCGCGTCATCCATGCGGCGGCGCCGTGCCCGGTGGACATCAAGAAGCAGATGATCGACTGGTGGGGTCCCATCGTCGACGAGTACTACGCCTCCTCGGAGGCGCACGGCTCCACGCTCATCAGCGCCGAGGAGTGGTTGGCCCACCCCGGTTCGGTGGGCAGGCCCATGGTCGGCGGCGTCCACATCCTCGACGAGGACGGCACCGAGCTGCCGCCGGGTCAGGCCGGGGAGATCTACTTCGAAGGCGGCAACACCTTCGAGTACCTCAACGACCCGGAGAAGACGGCGTCGTCGCGGGACAAGTCCGGCCACGGCTGGACGACCGTGGGCGACATCGGCTATCTGGACGAGGACGGCTACCTGTACCTCACCGACCGCAGGCACCACATGATCATCTCGGGTGGGGTGAACATCTATCCGCAGGAAGCCGAGAACATGCTCGTCACCCACCCGCGGGTGATGGACGCCGCGGTGTTCGGCATCCCCGACGACGAGATGGGCCAGAGCGTCAAGGCCGTGGTGCAGACCGTCGACCCCGCCGACGCCACCGACGCGTTCGCCGAGGAGCTGCTGGGCTGGCTGCGAGATCGGTTGGCGCACTACAAGTGTCCGCGCTCGCTGTCCTTCAGGGACACCCTGCCGCGCACCGACACCGGCAAGCTCTACAAGCAGTCGCTCATCGACGAGTACTCCCGCTAGAGGCCGCCGCGGGCCACCAGCTGGGCGGCGATCACGTTGCGCTGGATCTCGTTGGTGCCCTCGCCGACGATCATCAGCGGGGCGTCCCGGAAGTACCGTTCCACGTCGTATTCCGTGGAGTACCCGTAGCCGCCGTGGATGCGCACGGCGTTCAGCGCGATCTCCATCGCGGTCTCTGAGGCGAACAGCTTGGCCATGCCGGCCTCCATGTCGGCGCGTTGGCCCGAGTCGTAGCGGTCGGCGGCGTGGAACACCAGCTGGCGTGCCGCGGTGAGCTTGGTGGCCATGTCCGCGAGATAGTGCCCGATGGCCTGGTGCTTCCAGATGGGCTGACCGAAGCTCTCCCGGTCCTGCGCGTACGCCAGCGCGTCGTCGAGTGCGGCCGACGCGACGCCGAGCGCGCGTGCCGCCACCTGGATGCGGCCCGTCTCCAGCCCCTTCATCATCTGCCCGAAGCCCCTCCCCGGAATGCCCCCGAGGATGGCCGACGTGGGCACCCGGCAGTCGTCGAACACCAGCTCGCAGCTCTCGACGCCCTTGTAGCCCAGCTTCGGCAGATCGCGGGACACCGTCAGCCCGGGTGTGGGGTTCTCGACGAGCACCACCGAGATGCCGGCATGCCGTGGCGTCGCGGTGGCATCGGTCTTGCACAGCACCGCGATCAGACTCGAGCGCCTGGCGTTGGAGATCCACGTCTTGGCGCCGTGCAGCACCAGGTGGTCGCCGTCGGGGCGGGCCACCGTCGACATGTTCTGCAGGTCGGAGCCGCCCCCGGGTTCGGTGAGCGCCATGGTGGCGCGCACCTCGCCGGTGGCCATCCGGGGCAGGAAGCGCTGCTGCTGGTCCGGCGTGCCGAAGAGGTCGAGCAGCTTGGCCACCACGGTGTGCCCACCCATGGCGCCCGCCAGGCTCATCCAGCCGCGCGCCAGCTCCTGGGTCACCAGCACGTAGCACCGCGTGGAAACCGGCGTCCCGCCGAAGCGTTCGGGCACGGCGAGCCCGTAGATGCCGAGGTGCTTCATCCGTTCGATCCACGCCTCGGGGTAGGCGTTGGCGTGCTCGACGTCGCGCACGGTGGGTGCGACGTCGCGGTCCACGAAGGCGCGGACGGTGTCGACGAGCAGCGCCTCGTCGTCGGCGAGGTGGTGTGCGTTCATGGGTACGGCCATGTTGACATGCGTCAATGCCTGCTGTCAGCATCGCCCGCGTGGCCGGACCCCATTTCGACGAGCTGAGGGTGGGCCAGGTGTTCGACACCGCCCCCGCGATGACGTTGACCGCCGGCGGCGCCGCGGTGCACCAGTCGATCGTCGGTGACCGCCTGAGGCTGCCGCTGGACGAGACCCTCGGCCATGCCGTCACGGGGTCGCCCGCGGCGTTGGCGCATCCCGGGTACGTGTGGGACGTGGCGATCGGGCAGTCGACGCTGGCGACGCAGCGCGTGCGGGCCAACCTGTTCTACCGCGGCCTGCGGTTCCACCGCTTCCCGGCGTTGGGCGACACCCTGTTCACCCGCACCGAAGTCGTTGCGCTGAAGGAGAATGCGCGTCGCCCGGACCGGCAGGCGACGGGCCTGGCGGCGCTGCGGATGACGACCATCGACCAGGCGGATCGGCTGGTGCTCGACTTCTACCGGTGCGCCATGCTGCCGCTGCGGGCCACCGCGGCGGCCACCGGGCACGCCGACGACCTGGCGCTCATCGGCCGCGACGCCGCCGCGCCGGTGGACCCCACCGCGGACTGGGACGCCGAGGCGTTCCGCCTGCGGGTGCCGGGGCCACGCTTCGACGCGGGCCTGGTGGGCGCGGTCCTGACTTCCGGTGCCGACGTGGTGACGAGCGCGCCCGAGCTGGCTCGGCTCACCTTGAACATCGCTGCCACGCATCATGATTGGCGTATCGGTGGGCGCCGGCTGGTGTACGGCGGACACACCATCGGACTGGCGTTGGCGCAGGTGACCCGCGCGCTGCCCAACCTGGTCACGGTGCTGGGCTGGCAGTCCTGCGAGCACACGGCGCCGGTGTACGAGGGCGACACCCTCTACGGCGAGGTCCACGTCGAGGACGCTTCGGCCCTGCCCGGTGATCGCGGCGGCGTCCTGAGCCTGCGGGCCCTGGTGTACGCCGTGGACGACCCGGACCGCCAGGTGCTGGACTGGAGTTTCACGGCACTGCACTTCTAGCCGACGTCTCGCCGCCGACCGCCCGCGGAGGTCAGTCCCGGTCGGTGAGCGTCGCCTCGAACGCCACCCGATCTCCGCGGTACAGCGCGCGCACCATCTCGATGGGCAGGCCCCTGGTGTCCAGGGACCGGCGGTGCAGCCGCAACATCGGCATGGCCGTCGTGGTGTCGAGCAGGCCCGCCTCGCGCGGCGTCGCCAGCACGGTCTCGATGCGTTCGCGCGCCGAGCCGAATTCGACGCCGGTGGCCCTGATCGCGGCATACAGCGACGTCGCGGGATCGAAGGCCTGGCGCAGGGCGCCGAACCGGGCGGCGGCCAGGTAGGTGCTCTCCAGCCCGATGCGCTGCCCGTCGGCCAACAGCACGCGTTCCAGGTGCATCACCGGGTCACCGGGGGCGATGTCGAGCGCCTCGGCGGCCTCGGCGGTGGCCGCCACGTCGTCCCACGTCACCAGGATGCGGCCGGGCTTGCGCCCCATGAGCACGGCGCCCTCGGTGTAGGACTTCAGCGACAGCGGCTGGACGAGCTTGGACGTCGCGACCACCGTGCCGCGGCCGCGGCGCTCGATGCGTCCCTCCACCAGCAGCTCGTGCAGGGCTTGGCGCACGGTCTCGCGTGCGACGCCGAACCGCGTCGCCAGCTCGCGCTCGGGCGGGAACGGATCACCCTCGACCAGGTCGTCGAGCAGCGTCTCGAGTTCGGTGCGGATGCGGTACGGCTTGCTCACGCGGTGCTCCGGCGGTGCAGGACGCGTGCGGCCACCGCCAGCACGTCGTCGACCGACGCGCCGGTGGCGGTGGGATCCTTGGCCGCGTCGTCGTAGCGGCGCAACCGCAGCGCATCGGGCCACCAGGGGTGCCTCACCACGGCGTCGTCGACACCGGCACCGCCCTGGGCGTGCAGTGAGGCGGTCGAGATGACCGAAAGTCGCTGGGCGTAGCCGGGTTCGGTGGCCGCGAGATGACGCTTGGCCGCCACGTGCGCCCCGGCCAGCCATGCCACCCGCTCACCGTACCGGGGCAGCAGCCACTCGCGGGCGGCTACGTCGTGCGCCGGGGCCGGCGCGAGCAGGGGGCTGTGGGCCACGTCGTGCAGCGCCGAGGCCAGGACCAGCTCGTCGTCGGCGCGGTCGCAGATGGCCAGGGCCGCCGACTGCAGGGCGTGGTCGAGTTCGTCGACGGCCACCTCGTCCCAGACGCCGCGCAGCGAGAGCAGGACGGTGAGCGTGTCGGCGAGCGCCGCGTGGTGGGGCATGGGGCGAGCATAACCGGTTTTGGTCTATACCAATTGTTAACCTGGTGTTCGGGCTCGCACCACCACGACGTCGGGGCGAGTTGTCCCGGAAAGAGGAAGGTCTGATCCCATGCGTGTGACCATCGTCGGAGGCGGCATCCTGGGTACCGCCCACGCACTGGAGGCCGTGCGGCGCGGCCACCACGTCACCCACCTCGAACGCGAGGACGAGGCGCGGGGCGCCTCCGTGCGCAACTTCGGGTTGGTGTGGGTGTCCGGGCGTTCCGCGGCCGAACTGGACGCCGCGTTGCGCGCCAGGGACCTGTGGCAGCGCATCGGTGCCGACGTCCCCGGGGTCGGCTTCCGGGCCGCCGGTTCGCTGACGCTCCTGCGCACGCCGCACGAGGTCGCGGTGGCCGAGGCCGTGACGGCCCGTCCCGACGCCGACGCCCGCGGATTCGCCGTGCTCGAGCCGGATCGCGTGCGCGCACTCAATCCCGCGCTGCGCGGCAAGTACTTTGGTGCGCTGCACTGTTCGCGTGACGCGGCGGTCGAGTCGCGTCAGGTACTACCGGCCCTCCGCGGTCATCTGGCCGCCACCGGCCGCTACGCATGGGTGCCGGGTACCGAGGTGCGCGCCATCGACGGCCGTCGGGTACGCGACGACCGCGACCGCACCTACGACGCGGACCTGGTGTTCGTGTGCCCCGGCGCGTCACCGAAGGGACTGACGCGGGAGCTGGTGGGGGACCTGCCCGTACGGCGGGTGCGCCTGCAGATGATGCAGACCGAACCGCTGGGTGAGGAGTTGACCACCGCGATCGCCGACGGCGACAGCTTCCGCTACTACCCGGGATTCGCCGGTGCCGAACTGGACGCACTGCGGGCCGCCGAGCCGCAGCACCCCGTGGCCGCCGACCATCGCATGCAGCTGCTGTGCGTGCAGCGCCTGCACGGCGGGCTGACCGTCGGCGACACGCACTCCTACGAGGAACCGTTCGCCTTCGACCTCGACGAGGCGCCGTACGCCTACCTGACCGAGGTGGTCGAGGAACTGCTCGGCAGGCCGCTCCCGCCCGTCCGCCGCCGCTGGGCGGGCGTCTACGCCCAGTGCGTCGACACCGCCGAGCTGGTGTGCCGCGCGCGTGCCGACGACGGCGTCTGGGTGATCACCGGCCCCGGAGGCCGGGGCATGACGCTGGCACCCGCAATCGCCGAGAAGACCGCCGAGATGCTGGCACTGTGAGGGGAAAGAACGTGAGCGACAACCGCATTCAATTGGCGGTGCTGGACATGGCGGGTACTACCGTCGCCGACGACGGGCTGGTACTCGCGGCGTTCGACGCGGCGGCCTCCGTCGCCGGGCTGCCCGCCGAGGGGCCCGACCGCGACCGCGCCCGACGGTACGTGCTGGACACCATGGGGCAGTCCAAGATCGAGGTGTTCCGCGCCCTCTTCGGCGACGAACACCGCGCCCAGCGGGCCAACCAGGCTTTCGAGACCGCCTACGCCGATGCGATCGCCGCCGGTGGGGCGCGGCCGATACCCGGTGCGGAGCAGGCGATCACGCGGCTGCGCGATGCCGGGATCAAGGTGGCCTTGACCACCGGCTTCTCCGGGGAGACACAGGAGAAGCTGTTGGCCGCCCTGGGGTGGCAGACGATCGCCGACCTGGTGCTGGCCCCCGGTGACGGCGTCCGGGGCAGACCCCATCCCGACCTGATCCTCACCGCGCTGCTGCGCCTGCAGGTCGAAGCCGTGACCCGCGTGGCCGCCCTCGGGGACACGGCCAGCGACGTCGACTGCGCCCTGCGAGCCGGATGTGCCATCGCCGCAGGCGCTCTCACCGGCGCCCACGACGAGGCGGCGCTGCGCGCCGCCGGCGCCACCCACGTCGTCGCCGACGTCACCGGCTTCGCCGACCTGATCCTCGTGCATCCGATTCCCACCCGCCAGGTCCCCACCCACCCGAAGGGCTGACGCCATGCTCACCTCCCCTCTCCGTGGCTCTTTCCGCGCCACGCTGGCGGTGGTCGTCGCCGTCACCATGACCGCCTGCGGCGGTACCGGTGCGTCGAGTTCCGGCAGCGGGCAAACCGTCACGGTCTACAGCGCCGACGGCCTCGCCACCTGGTACGACACGACGTTCGCGGCGTTCACCAAGGACACCGGCATCAGCGTCGACGTCGTGGAGGCAGGCTCGGGAGAGGTGGTGTCGCGGGTGGAGAAGGAACAGTCCAACCCGCAGGCCGACCTGCTCGTCACGTTGCCGCCGTTCATCCAGAAGGCCGCGGCCTCCAACCTGTTGCAGCCCAGCGGCGTCGACACCACCGGCATCCCGGCCGACCAGGTCGGCCCCGATGCCAGCTACCTGCCCATCGTCGGCAACGCACTGAGCTTCATCGCCAACCCCTCGGCCGCTCCGAAGCCGACCACGTGGGACGACCTGCTCAAGCCGGAGTTCAAGGGCAAGCTGCAGTACTCGACGCCGGGACAGGCCGGCGACGGCACGGCGGTGTTGATCCTGCTGCAGCATCTCCTGGGCAAGCCGGGCGCCCTGGACTACCTGAGCCGGCTGCAGGTCAACAACGTCGGGCCCTCGTCGTCCACGGGGAAGCTGCAGGCCAAGGTGAGCAACGGCGAACTGCTGGTCGCCAACGGCGACGTCCAGATGAACCTGGGCTCCATCAAGGACGACGGCTCGACGTTCGACGTCTTCGTTCCGGCCGCCGCCGACGGCACCAAGACCACGGTCTCGCTGCCCTACGTCGCGGGGGTGACCACGGGCGCACCCCACGCCGACGAGGCCAAGAAGCTGCTGGCATACCTGATCTCCGAGGGCGTCCAGCAGACGGTGGCCACCGACGCGCTGGGAATCCCGGTGCTGGCCTCGGTGATGCCGGCGTCCAAGGAGTCCGCGGCGAACACCGCCGCCGGCGTGCTCGCCGACACCACGGTGTGGGTTCCGGACTGGAACGCCGTGCTGGCCGACCTCGACGCCGACCTCGCGGCCTATCAGAAGGCCACGGGGAACTGACGTGCCGGAGACCTCGCTGGGCCGGTCCGGGATACGCGGACGCGCCCCGACTCGTGGTGCACCGACGCGTGGCGCACCGGCCGCCACCCCCGATGCGATCCTGTTCGACCGTGTCGGCGTGCGGTACGGCCGGGGTACCGCCGCGACGGACGCGCTGGTCGACTTCACGCTGCGCGTGAACCCCGGCGAGACCGTGGCCCTGCTGGGGCCCAGCGGATCCGGCAAGTCGACGGCCCTGGGTGCGCTGGCCGGTTTCGTCCGTCCCACGTCGGGCGCGGTGCGGCTGGCCGGCCGCGACGTCACCGACCTACCCCCGGCCAAGCGCGGCATCGGCGTGGTCCTGCAGTCCTACGCGTTGTTCCCGCACCTGCGGGTCGCGGACAACGTCGCGTTCGGGCTGCGCGCCCAGCGCGTCCCCCGCGCGCAGATCGGCCCCCGGATCGCCGAGGTCCTCGACATGGTGGGCATGTCCGCCCACGCCCGGCGATGGCCGCGGGAACTCTCGGGCGGCCAGCAGCAGCGCGTCGCGATCGCCAGGGCGCTGGCCATCCGGCCGCGCGTGCTGCTCCTCGACGAGCCGCTGGCGGCGCTCGACGTGCGGCTGCGCCAGTCCATGCTGACCGAGTTGCAGCGGCTGAAGCAGGCCCTGCCCGACACCACCATGCTCTACGTCACCCACGACCAGGCCGAGGCGCTCGCGTTGGCCGACCGCATCGCGGTGATGAACGACGCCCGCCTGGTCGACGTCGACACCGCCGAGAACCTTTGGCGTCGACCGCCGACGAGCTTCACCGCGGGATTCCTCGGCGGTGCCAACCTGATTCCGTGCACCGTCGGCCGCGTCATCGGCACGTCGGCGCTGGTGTCGTTCGCGCACAAGACGGTGAACACCGAGGCGCCCCAGCCCGCCGTGGGGCGCGCGGACTGGGCGCCCGGCTCCAAGGCGCTGCTGTGCATCCGGCCGCACGCGCTGCGGATCACCTCCCTCGGTGATCGGGATGCGTTGCGTGCCAACGTCGTCACCGAGGTGTGGCGGGGTGCCTCGACGCGCCTGGTGCTGACGGTGGGCGCCATGGCCGGTCACCGACTGGAGGTCGACGTACCCGGCCAGGTGCACTACGACGTGGGAACCGAGGTCGGTGTGCGATTCCCCGAGCCGGCGGGCGTGCTGGTGGCCCCGGCGTGACGGCGACGACCGAAACCCCCGCTCCCCCGGTCGCGCCGGCGCCACGGTCGCCGTCGGCGTGGTGGGTGGTGCCCCCGCTGCTGCTCGTGTCGGCGGCGGTCGTGTACCCGCTGCTGCGCGTATGCCTGGAATCGTTCGGCGGTGACCGTGCAGCGGTGACGTGGACCGACGTGCTGGGTGCGGCGTCGTTCCGAGATGCGTTGTGGCGCACCGTGGCCATCGCGGCGGCCTCGACCGCCGGCGCCGTCCTGCTCGGCACCTTCCTGGCCGTCGTCCTGGCGTTCGTGCCCTTCGCCGGTGCACGCGTGGTCGGCAGGCTCGTCGACACGGTGCTGGCGCTGCCGTCGTTCCTCGTCACGCTCGCCTTCACGTTCCTGTACGGCACGGCGGGGGTGGTCAACGCCCTGATCGCGGAGGCCACGGGCGCTTCGACCCCGGTGCTCGACGTGCTCTACACCCCGCTGGGCGTCGTCGCCGCCGAGATCACGTTCTTCACGCCGTTCGTCGTTCGGCCCCTGCTGGCGGCCTTCGCGATGCTGCCCCGCGCTCAGCTCGACGTGGCCGCCAGCCTGGGGGCGTCGCCCCTGCGGGTGCTGCGCACCGTCGTGTTCCCCGAGGCGTGGCCCGCGTTGCTGGCCGGTACCAGCCTGGTGATGTTGTTGACGCTCAACGAGTTCGGCATCGTGTTGTTCACCGGGGCGAAAGGCGTGGTCACGCTGCCGGTGCTGATCTACACGCGGGGGATCGTGACGTTCGACCTGCCAGGGGCGGCGGTGCTGGCCACGGTGCAGATCGCGCTGTCGTTGGCGCTCTATCTGAGCTATCGCGTGGTGTCCGCCCGCGTCGTCGCACGACGGTCGGGAGGTGGGGGCCGTGCTGCTGTGGTCGCGGCGCGGTAGGGCCGCCGCGCTGGCCGTCTTCGGGGTGGTGGTGCTGGTGGTCTTCGTGGCACCGCTGGCGACCGTGATGGCAGCGGGTTTCGCGGGCTCCTGGAACGGCCCGCTCCCGTCGGACGTCGGTGTGACGCAATACGATCGGGCGCTCACCGGGGAGAACCTGGCCAGCCTCGCGGTGAGCCTGCAGACGGCGTTCGTCGCCGGTGGGGTGGCGCTGGTGCTGGGGACGTGGGCGGCGTTGGCCGCGCGGGAGGCGCCGCGCTGGCTGGCGCGGGTCACCGATGCGGTGTTCCACCTGCCGATCGCGGTGCCGTCGGTGGCGCTCGGCCTGGGGTTGCTCATCGCGTTCAACGAGCGGCCGCTGCTGCTGGGCGGGACGCGCTGGATCGTCATGATCGCCCACGCCGTGCTGGTGCTGGCCTTCGCGTTCAGTGCCGTCTCGGCGGCGCTGGACCGGGTGGATCCCGCCTATCGGCAGGTCGCGGAGTCGTTGGGCGCCGGCCCGCTGCGGGTGTTGACCCGGGTCACGCTGCCGCTGCTGCTGCCCGCCATCGGCGCCGCCGCAGGACTGTCGGTCGCGTTGTCGATGGGCGAACTGGGCGCCACCGTGATGGTGTACCCCGCGACCTGGAAGACGTTGCCGGTGACCATCTTCGCGCTCACCGACCGCGGCAGGGCACTGCCGGCCGCGGCCTGCACGACGCTGCTGCTGGTGGTGACGCTGACGGCATTGGTGGCGCTGGGGCGGGTGCGCGGCCGAGCCGCGCAGCGCTGACCGCGGTCAGGCCACCGGGCCGGGCGGCGGTCCCAGCACCGGTGCCGGTGCGGGTTCTGGTGCGGGGAACGGCAGCGTGATCGGCGCCAGGCCGGGGATCTCGACGACGTTCGGGGGCTCGACGGTCACGGTGCTGGAGCGTCACTCCGAGATCCTCGGTCAGGAAGACGACGACGTCGCCGCGTGTGCCCGAGACTTGTTGCGCGACAACGGTGTCACCATCGTGACCGGCGCCGAGGTAG
>NZ_JBYVYK010000072.1:0-19651 GCF_058148405.1 Mycobacterium sp. DHQP2018-32-09
CCGCCCCGCCCTCCCCGGTCTCGGGGTTCGCCCCGCCGCCGGCACCCCCTCGGCCCCGGTCGACCCCGCCGTCCTCCGGGTTCGCGCCGCCCGACTAGCGCGACGTCTGCGCCAGGGTCGCGCCCGCGGGCGTCGCGACGACCCTGCCGCAGATCTCGCGGTGCCCGCCCAGCCCGCGCGCGGCAGCATCACACCCCAAAATGGGACACTAGTGTTCCACTTTGACGCAGTCGTGCTAGATTGGGCGTCATGGCTGCTCCACTATCGACCGAGGGCGGCGCACGCTCGCGTACCCGTCGCGCGATCCTCGACGCCGCCATGACCGTGCTCGCCGACGATCCGCGCGCATCGCTGTCCGAGATCGCCGCCGCCGCCGACGTCGGCCGCAGCACCGTGCACCGCTACTTCTCCGAGCGCTCCGACCTGCTACGCGCCCTCACGCTGCACGTCCACGAACTGAGCAACGCCGCGATCGCCCGCGCCGAACCGGAGTGCGGGCCCGCCGTCGAGGCGCTGCGCCGCGTGGTCGAGTCCCAGCTGGACCTGGGCCCCATCGTGCCGATCGTCTACAACGACTGGACCACCACCAGTGACAGGGAGTTGGCCGCCATCCTCGACACGGGTGACGAGGCCATCATCGAGGTCCTCGACAGGGTGGCCACGCAGGGCAGCGCCGGGCCACCGTGCTGGCCGCGGCTGGTCTTCTGGGCGCTGTTGAACGCCGGCTTCCAGGCCGTGGCCGACGGCACCCCGCGGGTGCAGGTCGTCGACGCCATCATGGCCAGCCTCACCCAGGGCACCATCAAGCCCGACTGAACTGAACTGAACTGAACCGAACTGCACTGAACCGCACCGCACCGCACCGCACCGCACCGCACGAGAGAAACCCCGACAGGAGAGACGATGTCCACCCGGTCCGACGTCACCGCCGTGACGTCCGTGTCCACCCCCAAGCGAGCGTGGGCGGCGCTTGCCGTCCTGCTGCTTCCCGTGATGTTGATCGCCGTCGACAACACCATCCTGGCCTTCGCGTTGCCGATCATCGCGCAGGACTTCCGGCCCCCGGCCACCACGCAGCTGTGGATCATCGACGTCTACTCCCTGGTGCTGGCCACGCTGCTGGTCGCGATGGGCAGCCTCGGCGACCGCATCGGCAGGCGCAAGCTGCTGCTCGTCGGCGCCGCGGGATTCGCGGCGGTCTCGGTGGCTGCCGCCTTCGCCCCGAACGCGGAGTCGCTGGTCGCCGCCCGCGCGGTCCTCGGGTTCTTCGGCGCCATGCTCATGCCGTCGACGCTGTCGTTGATCCGCAACATCTTCGAGGATGCGGCCGCGCGCCGGCTGGCCATCGCCATCTGGGCGTCGTTCTTCACGGCCGGCTCGGCGCTGGGTCCCATCGTCGGCGGCGCGCTGCTGGAGCACTTCCACTGGGGCGCGGTGTTCCTGGTCGCCGTGCCGATCCTGTTGCCGCTGCTGATCCTGGCGCCGCGGTTGGTACCGGAGTCCAAGGATCCCCACCCGGGCCCGGTGGACCCGCTGAGCGTGCTGCTCTCGCTGACGACCATGCTGCCGCTGGTCTGGGCGGTCAAGACCGCCGCACACGACGGCCCGTCGTGGCCGGTCGGGGCGGCCGCACTGGTCACCGTGGTCTCCGGCGTGCTGTTCGCGCGACGGCAGAACCGCAGTGCCACACCGATGCTCGACATCCGACTGTTCCGTCACGCCCCGTTCGCCTCGTCGGTCCTGGCGAACTTCCTGTCGATCGTGGGCCTCATCGGGTTCATCTTCTTCGTGTCGCAGCACCTGCAGCTGGTGCTGGGGCTGAGCCCGCTGGCCGCGGGCCTGGTGACGCTGCCCGGTGCCGCGCTGTCGATGGTCGCCGGTATCGCGGTGGTGCAGTTCGTGAAGTGGTTCGCACCGCACACGCTGGTCATCTTCGGCCTGGTGATGGTGTCGGCGGGCTTCTCGATGATCCTGCTGTTCCGGCACGACCTCACCGTCGCCGCCGTCGTGGCGTCGTTCATCGTGCTGGAGTTGGGCGTCGGCATCTCGCAGACCATCACCAACGACACCATCGTGGCGTCGGTGCCGCCGGCCAAGGCGGGTGCCGCGTCGGCGGTGTCGGAGACGGCGTACGAGTTGGGTGCGGTGGTCGGTACGGCCACCATCGGCACCATCTTCACCGCGTTCTACCGCGCCAACGTCGACGTGCCGCAGGGGCTTTCCGCCGCCCAGACCGCCGACGCCGGGGAGAGCATCGGCGGTGCGGTGGCGGTGGCCGCGCAGCTGCCGGCCGCGCTCGGTGAGCGCCTGATGGACTCGGCGCGCGCCGCGTTCGACTCCGGCATCGCGCCGACGGCGACCATCGCGGGCGTGCTGGTGCTGCTGGCCGCCGCCGTCGTGGCCTATGCGTTTCGTGGGCAAGCCTTTCGTGGGGAAGCCTTTCGTGGGGAAGCCTTTCGTGGGGACGCCGTCCGCGAACGTCCCGGCTCCGACGCGCCCGACGTCACCCCCGCATCGGCAGTCCCACCGCCGGCCGCGTCCAGCCCAGCAGCCCCGCGCCCGTCCGAACGTGGTTCCACGCCGTTCACGGCGTACGGCAGGCGGTCCAGTCGCGCAGGGCGTCAGCCGCAGACAGGCCGGTCGGGTCGCTCGCGTCCCGTCGGGAGTTCAGCGGAACGTTGACCGCCACGGTGACGACGACGGCCAGTGGGCTCACCAGGGTCCCCGCCGACACGTAACCGCTGCCGGGGCGCGAGAGACGCAGTGCGGCAACCACTGCCACGCCCGTGCCATGGCGGCGACGGGGCGCGCGGGGTCGACGCGATCGAGGCCGGACATGACGGAGGTCGAGAAGGCGTAGCGGGGGCCACCCCAGCGACTATCGGGCCGTCGTGGGCTGATGTCGCTTGGCCGCCGCACCGGCGACGGAGGTGACCACGATGGTGACCAGGGCGCCGAGGATCAGTGCCGCGGGTTCCCCCGCACCCAGCAGGCCCTGTTCGGTCCCCAGGGTGGCGGCCGCGACGGGAACGCCCAGCTGCGCCCCGCTCATCGCCGCCAACGGAAGTGGTTGCCGCAGCAGCTTTCCGGTGCAGTGCGCCAGCACGGCACCACCGCCGAGCGCGACGCCGAGACCGATGAACTCGGGGTGGTCGAGCAGTTCGCGAACCTGGAGCGAGGCTCCCAGCCACACGAAGAACAGGGGCCCGAAGAACCCCTCGGTGACCCCGAGCAGCTGGCGGGCCAACCGCTTGGGTTCCCCGATGCCGTTGATCACCAGGCCCAGGGCGAAACCCGCGAGCATGATCGAGACGTGCGTCGACAATGCCAGGGCCGACAGCACGAACAGCATGATGAGGCTGATGCGCAATTCGAGCGCGAGCGCGTGGCGTTTGGAGTACTGGCGCACGCGGTCGTGGGTGCCGTTGCGCTCGAAGTGGCGGAGCACGAAGAACAGCACGACGGCCGACGCGGCGACGGCGAGCGCTCCGAGCGCGGCGGACGACGCCCGGCCGGGATTGATGGCCAACGGCAGCAACACGATCGACGCCGCGTCGGCGATGGCGATCTGCGCCTTGACCGACAGGACGGGCGGCCCGTCGAGCCGCAATCCGTCCATGACGGGCAGCGCGACGGCCGCCGACGACGACGCCATGAGCACCGCGTAGAGGGCGGCGTGACCGGTGCCGAAGAGCCGCGCGAGCAGCACGCCGAGCACCGCGGCGACGGCCCCGACGACGACGGCGCGTGCGACGGCGCCCGCCAAGCCCTTGCGCAGTGTGGGGTCACGGATGGGGACGTGGGTGCCGACCACGAACATCACCAGCGCGAAGCCGATGTTGGCCAGCAGTGCGAAGGTGGGGTTGGTGGTATCCACGACGTCGAAGCCGGTGCGTCCGATCATCATTCCGGCCGCCAACTCGCCGATGATGACGGGGATGGCCAGCCGGGGCACGGCCGTCAGCAGTGGGCCCACCATGCCGACGATCACCAGCAGGGCCAGCGTGTGGAAGCCGAACGCCGACACTCGTCAGGACTGCCAGGAGACGAGCACGCAGGGGATCGTGGTGTTCTCGTCGGTGAGGTAGCTCGCGCACACCCGGTGGTAGCCGTCGGCCACGTGCAGCGGCAGGTCCGTGCGGAAGTCGCCGCGCACCAGCAGGATCGGCGAGAGCTTCTTGCCGTCGCTGATCTTGGCGAGGTCGTTGCGGACGTGCTGGTTGGTTTCGGGAAGCAGCACCAGCCGCGCGGCCCGCAGGATGTCCTTGGCCTTGCGCTGCTCGACGTGCGCCGCTTGCAGCGCCGCCACCGTCGCCCTCACCGCGGCGGGTTCGGCGACGAGGCTCAGGTAGTCGGCGGCCGCGTCGAAGTCGTGGGTCTCGGGTCGTTCCAGCCACTTGACTGCCATCGGCACACCATAAACGCCCGACCTGTCAGTTCGCGGGCGACTGCTCGCCGGCGTAGGTGCCGAAGGACCACAGATTGCCCTCGGGGTCGCGCACCGCGAACTCCCGCGAGCCGTAATCGGTGTCGGAGAGGGGTCGCGTGACGTCCGCATGGCGCTCGACCACCCGCCGATAGAGACCGTCGACGTCGGCCGTCACGACGTAGGCGCCCGCGGTGCCCGGTTCGCGGCACCAGACGGCCTCGGGCTTGAACGACCCCAGCATCAGGCCACCGGTGCCTTCCGGCCAATTCAACTGGGCGTGGTCCACCCAGCCCTTCTCGCCGTATCGCGCGACGACGACGAAGCCGAACGTCTCGACCAGGTAGTCGATCAGCGCGGGCGCGTCATGGGCTTGCAGGGTGAGCCATACGGTCGGGTTCGTGCCGTTCATGGCTCGAGGATCCGTCACGGTGGTGCCCGCCGTCTTGGATGTTTCGGAACTCTTCGTCGATCCACCGCCGCGGCGGACGACCCGTGAAGGCGACGAAGTCGGCGGACAGGTGGGATTGGTCGGCGAAACCGGTGCGCGCGGCGACGTCGGCCAGGTCGACGCGGCCCCGACGGGCCACCGTGCGGGCGATCCGCGCGGTCGCGGTCTCGAAGCGCACCAGTCTGGCGACGGTCTTCGGCGCGAGGCCGACCTCGCGCCGGAACAGCGTGGACAGGTGCCGCGGCGTCAGACCGACCTCCGTCGCCACCGCGCCGACGGGGATTCTGCCGCCGCTGCGCTGCAACAGGTTCCACGCGTGCGACACCTCCGGACGCACCGCGGAGACCCGATGGTGGTCGCGAGCGTGACGCAGGTGCTCGGCGACCACCTCGAAGGCGGCGGCCCACCCGGGCGCCCCGGCCGCGCGATCGGCGAGTTCGGTTGCCGCGCGCCCCAGGACGGCCGTGCCGTCGAAGTCGCGGACACTCAGCTCGGCCGCGGGCACGCCGAACAACGTCCGCGCGGCCAACGGGTGCACGGCCAGTTGGATGCCGGCTTGACCGCGGCGCTGCCGGACCTGGCTGGCTCGAACGTGGAGACCGCCGAGGATCACCCGTTGCGGGCGCGCCGCGGGCAAGGCCGCGGCGTCCGGGGCGGCCTCGACGCCGTCGTCGAGGCTGACGATGAAGGTGAGGTGCGACGACGGCATCCCGAGGTGGACGCCCTCGGTGACGTCGAGCGCGCGGTAGCCGATCATCGACGCCACGCCCGGGAGCCGGTCGCATGCCGCCGAGACCATGTCCCAGGTGGGCATGGTCTCTTCGGATTCGGCTTCGGATTCGGCCCGGCCCGTTCGGCTCACCGCGCGCCGATCCAGTTGCCGTGGAAGCCATAGGGCACGCGCCGCGGCAACGCGATGCGGGCCACCGGCTCACCGCCGAAGTCCGAGGCGTCCAGGATCACCAGGTCGCTGCCGTCGCGCGTCGGGTCGTAGACGTACCCGAGGTAGTACCCGCTGCTCTCGTCGGCCGCTCCGGACGCGGGGACGAACACGGCCTCTCCCGGCCCTTCGTCGCCCAGGTCGTGGGTGACGGCCGTGCCGTCGGTGAGGTCGTGGCGGATCCAGCCGTTGCGTCCCACCGTCACGGAGTACCGCGCGGGCAGCCCGGTGAGGCGGTCGTCGATGCGGGGGAACTCGACGCCGCGGTCGTCGAGCGCGCGCTCGTTGACCCGGCCGGCGGCGAGGTCCACCGACCACTCCCACAGCACACCCTGGGTGTCGAATCCGCCGTCGCGCCTCCACAATTCGGGGTAGCGCACGGCGTGCAGCGTGAATCCCGTCGCCGTGTCGTGGGCGTTGGCGACGTGGAACACGTAGCAGGGGTCGATCTCGAGCCAGCGCACCTCGCCGAAGGGGTCGTCGCGGCGCAGCACACCCAGGCGCGCGCCGTAGTCGTCGTCCCACCGGAACGGCATGTCACCGTCGCCGCGCCGGGCGACGTCCAGGTCGTAGACGATGGGCAGGTCCATGAAGACGACGTAGGTCGCGGTGAGGGCGAAGTCGTGCATCATCGTCAGCGCGGCGACGTCGATCGGCCGGTTGATCACCAACTCGCCGTTGGCGTCGGCGCGGTGGTAGGTGACGTAGGGGGCCACCACGTTGCCGTAGCCGAAGAAGTGCATCTCCCCGGTCGTCGGGCAGATCTTCGGGTGGGCGGTCATGGAGTCGACGAGCTTGCCGCCGAAGTCGTAGGCGCCCACGGTCTCCAGTTCGTTGGTGACCTCGTAGGGCAGCGAGGACTCCACCAGGGCGAGCGTCTTGCCTGCGTGGTTGACGACGTGCGTGTTCGCGACGCTCGAGCGCAGGTTGCGCGTGCCGTCGGCGTTGTAGAGGGGGAATTCGGCGTCGAAGCTGTCGGTGCGCACCCAGCGGTTGCGGTACCAGGCGGCCCGGCCACCCTCGATGCGGACGCCGTGGATCATGCCGTCGCCGGTGAACCAGTGGGCCCCGGCCTGGCGGGGGTTGGGCCCGTTGCGCAGGTACCACCCGTCCAGGTCGGCGGGAATGGCTCCGGTGACCGCGAGGTGGTGTTCGGTCAGTTCGTCGTCGACGGGCGCGTAGTTGCCCATCTGGAAGAACTGACCCGAGGCGGGCAGGTTGTCTGCGGAGGTCTGGTCGGTCTGGGTCATGGCGACTCCTCGGGGCTGTCCTGCGACGGTAACTCGACAATGGCATTCCATTAGTGACATGTCAATGGTGAGTGGTTGGCCGGCGGCGTCGTAGCATGTGGCCGTGAGCCTCCGACACGCCGCACTGGGCCTGCTGGCCCAGCATCCTGGAAGCGGATACGACCTGCTCAGGCGCTTCGAGCACTCGATGGCCAACGTGTGGCCCGCCACGCAGAGCCAGCTGTACGGCGAGCTGAACAAGCTCGCCGACTCCGGGCTCATCGAGGTCACCGACATCGGACCGCGCGGCCGCAAGGAGTACCGAGTCACCGCGGCGGGCCGCGAGGAACTACTGCGCTGGATCACCCACCCCGAAGACGACCCGCAATACCGCAGCGCGTCGCTGCTACGGGTGTTCCTGCTCGCCCACGTGCCCGCCGAGCACGCTGCCGACTATCTGCTGCACATCGCCCGGCGTGCCGACGACGACCTCGAACGCTATGTGGCACTTCGTGATTCGGTGCCATGGGGTACCGACGCCGACACCAGCGGATACGCCCGCGCGGCGCTCGAGTACGGCATCCGGAAGGCGACCATGGAGGGCGAGTGGGCGCGCTGGGCCGCGGCACAGGCCGAGCACGCCGAGGGATAGCTCGGAGTTTTCGTTGCATCGCGATAGTTTCCGATATATCGTTGCCATATCGTCGACGACCTTCCGAGGCGCACCCTGCGCTTCCCCATGAAAGGAAACTCATCGTGAACACCCCATTCACCCCCCACGACGGCCCCTTCGGACACCCCGGCGGCTTCGCTCCCGGCGGCTTCGGTCCCGGCGGCTTCGGTCCCGGCGGCTTCGGTCCCGGCGGTTTCGGTCCCGGTGATCCTCGCGGCCTGCACGAACACCGCAGGCAGGGCCGCCGCGAGCGGCGCGAGCACCTGCGTGAGCTGATCCGCGACCACCGCGGCGAGGCCGGCGGCTTCGGCGGTTTCGGTCCCGGTTTCGGTCCCGGCTTCGGTCCCGGTTTCGGTGGCCCCGGCTTCGGTTTCGGCCCCGGTGGCCCCGGTGGCCGCGGCGGACCCCGCGGACCCCGCGGCGGCCGCGGCAAGCGCGGCGACGTGCGTGCCGCGATCCTGACGCTGCTCACGGAACGGCCCATGCACGGCTACGAGATGATCCAGGAGATCGGCGAACGCAGCCAGCAGCTGTGGAAGCCCAGCCCCGGGTCGGTGTACCCGACGCTGCAGTTGCTCGGCGACGAAGGTCTCATCGTGGCGACCGAGGTCGACGGCAGCAAGAAGCTGTTCGAGCTCACCGCGGAGGGCCGTGCCGCCGCGGAGAAGATCGAGACCGCGCCGTGGGACGCCATCACCGAGGGCGCCGATCCCGGTGCCATGAACCTGCGCAGTGCGGTCGGTCAGCTCATGGGTGCGGTGGCGCAGTCCGCGCACGCCGCCAGCGCCGAGCAACAGCAGCGCATCCTGGACGTCGTGAACAACGCGCGCCGCGAGATCTACCAGATCCTGGGCGAGGACTAGCGATTCGTGGAGTTTGCGTCGCGCTCAGCGCGACGCAAACTCCACGAATCAAAGGGGTATGAAGTACGTATGCCGAAAACCTTCCCGCTGGGCTCGCACCTCGTCAACCGCGTCGGCTACGGCGCCATGCAACTCCCGGGACCGGGGGTGTTCGGCCCGCCGAAGGACCACGACCAGGCCATTGCGGTGCTCCGGCGCGCCGTCGAACTCGGCGTGAACCACATCGACACCGCGCAGTTCTACGGGCCCGACGTGGCCAACGCGCTCATCCGCGAGGCGCTGCATCCCTACCCCGAGGGGCTGGCGCTGGTGAGCAAGGTGGGCGCCGTGCGCGACGCCGAGGGGGGTTGGCTGGCGGCCCAGGAACCCGACGAGCTGCGCCGCGACATCGAGGTCAACCTGCGTGAACTCGGCGTCGACCAGCTGGCCGCGGTGAACCTGCGCATCCATTCCGGCGACCCCAACGCGGTCGGCCCGGTGCAGCGCGACCTGTTCGACCGCCAGCTCGCGGCCATGATCGCCGCCCGCGACGAGGGCCTCATCGCCGGGATCGGGCTCTCCAGCGTCTCGGTGGACCACCTGCACGTCGCGCTCGAGCAGACCGAGATCGTCTGCGTGCAGAACGCGTACAACCTCGTCGACCGCTCGTCGCAGCCAGTGCTGGACCTGTGCGTCGAGCACGGCATCGCGTTCGTGCCGTTCTTCCCGCTGGGCTCGGGTTTCACCGCCGACAACCCCGTGCTGGGCAACGCCGCGGTGCGGCAGGCGGCCGCCGACCTGGGGTGCACGCCGGCGCAGGTGGCGTTGGCGTGGACGCTGTCGGTGGCGCCGAACGTGCTGCTGATTCCCGGTACGTCGTCGGTGGCGCACCTGGAGGAGAACCTCGCGGTGGCCGACATCGAGCTGCCCGAGGACTTCGCGCCCTAGCCGTCAGTCGACGTCCACCCAGTCCAGCGTGCGCTGCACGGCCTTGCGCCACCCGCTGTAGCCCGACTCGCGCTGGTCGTCGCCCCACGCGGGCGCCCACCGCCGGTCTTCCTGCCAGTTGGCGCGCAGATCGTCGGGCCCCGACCAGAATCCGACGGCCAGGCCCGCGGCGTAGGCCGCCCCCAGCGCGGTGGTCTCCGACACCACCGGCTTGACGACGTCGACGCCGAGCACGTCGGCCTGGATCTGCATGCACAGATCGTTGGCGGTGATGCCGCCGTCGACCTTGAGCACCTCGAGGTGCACACCGGAGTCGGCCTCCATCGCGTCGACGACGTCGCGGCTCTGGTAGCAGATGGCCTCCAGCGTCGCGCGCGCCACGTGGGCGTTGGTGTTGAACCGCGACAGCCCGACGATCGCGCCGCGGGCGTCGGAGCGCCAGTAGGGCGCGAACAGGCCGGAGAACGCCGGCACGAAGTACACCCCGCCGTTGTCGGTGACCTGCCGGGCCAGCGCCTCGCTCTGGGCCGCGCCGCTGATGATGCCGAGTTGGTCGCGCAACCACTGCACGGCCGACCCGGTGACCGCGATCGAACCCTCCAGCGCGTACACGGGTTTGGCGTCGCCGAACTGATAGCAGACCGTGGTGAGCAGGCCGTTGTCCGAGCGCACGATCTTCTCGCCGGTGTTCAGCAGCAGGAAGTTGCCGGTGCCGTAGGTGTTCTTGGCCTCGCCGGCGTCCAGGCACACCTGGCCGACCATCGCGGCCTGCTGGTCGCCGAGGATGCCGGTGACGGGCACCTCGCCGCCGACGGGGCCGTTCGCCAGCGTGGTGCCGTAGCCGTCGGCGAGCGACGACGGCCGGATCTGCGGCAGCATCTGGCGCGGAATGCCGAAGAAGGACAACAGCTCGTCGTCCCAGTCCAGCGTCTCCAGGTTCATCAGCATGGTGCGGCTGGCGTTGGTGACGTCGGTGACGTGCACGCCGCCGCGGGTGCCGCCCGTCAGGTTCCACAGCACCCAGGTGTCGGAGGTGCCGAACAGGGCGTCGCCCTTCTCGGCGTCGGCGCGCACCCCGTCGACGTTCTCGAGGATCCACTGCACCTTGCCCGCCGAGAAGTACGTCGCGGGCGGCAATCCGGCCTTGGCGCGGATGACGTCGCCGCGGCCGTCGCGGTCCAGGGCGGAGGCGATGCGGTCGGTGCGGGTGTCCTGCCAGACGATGGCGTTGTAGTACGGGCGTCCGGTGCGGCGGTTCCACACCAGCGCGGTCTCGCGTTGGTTGGTGATGCCCAGCGCGGCGAGGTCGCCGGCGGCCAGGTTGGTCTTGTTGAGGGCCGACTGGATCACCGACGCCGTGCGCTCGGCGATCTCCACCGGGTCGTGTTCCACCCACCCGGCCTTGGGCAGCACCTGCTCGTGTTCGAGCTGGTGACGGCCCACCTCCGCGCCGTCGTGGTCGAAGATCATGCACCTGGTGCTGGTGGTGCCCTGGTCGACGGCTGCTACGAACTCTGGGGAATCGGCCACGGGCCCATCATGCCGAACCCGGCATCGCGCGAGGAGGGCAACGCTAGAGTGCGCAGGGTCGGACCGTCGCGGTCCGACGCCAGACGAAGGGTGCCGCTCATCGACGCCGTTGTACTCCGACGAGCCCGCCGGGTGGCGGCGCTGTGGGCGCCGCTGGCCGCGGCCGGGCTGTTCCTCGGCGCGGTCGCGCACGCCGAACCGCCACCGGACGTGCCCGCGCCCGACCCGAAGCAGGCGTGCGAGGCTCCCGACTTCGGTGGGCTGTACACCGCCACCACGTCTCCCGACGGCGTGGTGCACGGCGTCTGCCAGTACATCGTCGAGGGTTACTTCTACTACGACGGGTACGACGACGGCGCCTACACCGGCACGCTGGTGTACAAGAACGGCGCGAAGGTGCCGACGGAACGGCCCCAGATGCCGAGCACGTTGAACGACATGAACATGCCGGGCGGAGACCTGCCGATCATCCCGTTCCCGGGCCAGTTCTGACCCGACGGCCATGATGGAGGGCATGGACGTCTCCGCCATGCCGCGCGGTGGACCCGACGCGGGTCTGCTGGATCGGCTGCTGCAGACCGACGTGCAGGAGTACCTCGACGGTGACGACGGTCCGCGCAAGCGCAGCGTCGTGCGGGCCCTCGGCCTCACCGCGAAGTGGTTCGGCACGGCCGAGCGCTTGGCCGCGATCGTGCTGGAGCGGGTCGCCGACATCCCCGATCCGCGGATCCTGGAGCTGGACGCGGGACACGGCGGCTTGTCGACCACGCTGCTGGACATGCATCCCACGGTGGACGTGACGGTGGCCGACGTGCGATCGGATGCGGTGCCCGCCATCGGCGACGTCGACATCGACGGCGACGGCGCCGGCGACGGCGACGGCGGTCGTTACGCGCTCGCGGTGTTCGCGCTGTCGTTTCACCACCTGCCTCCCGAGGCGGCCGTACGGGTGCTCGCCGAGGGTTCCCGGGTGGCCGACGAATTGCTGATCATCGACGTGCCCCGGCCACCGGCGCCGCTGCACCTGGTCCGGGTGGCGGCGCTGCTGCCGTGGGCACCGTTCGTCCCGCTCGCCCACGACGGCGTGATCAGCTCGCTGCGCTGCTACGGGCCTGCGGCGTTGCGGGCCCTGGCCGAACACGCCGGCGTCGACGTGGAATTACGCGGCGGGTCGTGCGGTCCGCAGGTGGCCGTGGTCACGCGCCGATAGGCTCGGGCTCATGGGCGAGGAGGTCTCGACGACGGAGTTCAGTCGAGCACACCGGCAGGAGTACCGGCGCAAGGTGGCGCTGTGCCTCGACGTGTTCGAGACGATGCTCAACCAGTCGAGCTTCGACTTCGACCGGCCGCTGACCGGCATGGAGATCGAGTGCAACCTGGTCGACGCCGACTACCAGCCGGCCATGACCAACGCCGACGTGTTGGCCGCCATCGCCGACCCGGCGTACCAGACCGAATTGGGTGCCTACAACATCGAATTCAACGTGCCGCCGCGACCGTTGCCGGGGACGTCGGGCTTGGAGCTGGAAGCGGAGGTGCGCGCCAGCCTGAACGCGGCCGAGGTCAAGGCCAACGGCGACGGGTCGCACATCGTGATGATCGGCATCCTGCCCACGTTGATGCCCGAACACCTCGACTCCGAGTGGATGAGCGAGTCGACGCGTTACCAGGCGCTCAACGACTCGATCTTCACCGCGCGGGGCGAGGACATGCTCATCGACATCCACGGTCCCGAACGCCTGAGCCTGCACGCGGCGTCGATCGCTCCCGAATCCGCCTGTACCAGCATGCAATTGCACCTGCAGGTCTCGCCCGCCGACTTCGCCAAGAACTGGAACGCCGCGCAGGTGCTGGCCGGCCCGCAGCTGGCGCTGGGCGCCAATTCGCCGTACTTCTTCGGCCACGAGCTGTGGTCGGAGACGCGGGTGGAACTGTTCGCCCAGGCCACCGACACGCGGCCCGACGAGTACAAGACCCAGGGCGTGCGTCCGCGAGTGTGGTTCGGCGAGCGGTGGATCACCTCGATCTTCGACCTGTTCGAGGAGAACGTCCGCTACTTCCCGGCTCTGCTTCCCGAACTGTCCGACGAGGATCCGGTGGCCGAACTGGCGGCCGGGAGGACGCCGCAGCTGTCGGAGTTGCGCCTGCACAACGGCACCATCTACCGGTGGAACCGGCCGGTGTACGACGTGGTGGACGGCAGGCCGCATCTGCGCGTGGAGAACCGCGTGCTGCCCGCGGGGCCCACGGTGGTCGACATGCTGGCGAACTCGGCGTTCTACTACGGCATGCTGCGGGCGCTGTCCGACGAGGAGCGGCCCATCTGGACGCAGCTCAGTTTCGCTGCGGCAGAGCACAACTTCCAGTCCGCCGCGCGGTACGGGATGGGCGCGCGGCTGTACTGGCCCGGTCTGGGCGAGGTGACGCCCGACGAGCTGGTGCTGCGCGAGCTGCTGCCGATGGCGCATGACGGGCTGCGGCGCTGGGGCGTGGCGGCCGACGTGCGCGACCGCTTCCTCGGGGTCATCGAGGGCCGCGCCAAGACGGGCCGCAACGGCGCCAACTGGCAGGTGGCCGCCGTGCGGGCGTTGCAGGGGCGTGGGCTGGCGCGGCCGCAGGCGCTCGCCGAGATGCTGCGCCTGTACTGCGAGCGCATGCACGCCAACGATCCCGTGCACACCTGGGACGTCCCCTCCTGACCCGTCTGCGGGCGTACGTTGGAACCATGAGCGACGCCATGCATTCGGAGGTCATGGACTGGGACCGCGCCTACCGCGGCGACGGCGAGTTCGCGGGCCCGCCACCGTGGAACATCGGGGAACCCCAGCCGGAACTCGCGGCGCTGATCGGCGCCGGGCAGGTACGCAGCGACGTCCTCGACGCCGGGTGCGGGCATGCGGAGCTGTCGTTGGCGCTGGCCGCCAAGGGGTACACCGTGGTGGGCATCGACCTGTCACCGACCGCGGTGGCCGCGGCGACCGCCGCAGCCGCCGAGCGCGGCCTCGCCGACCGCGCGACGTTCCTCGCCGACGACATCACCGGCTTCACCGGGTTCGACGGCCGGTTCGCCACCGTCATGGACTCGACGCTGTTCCACTCGTTGCCGGTGGACCTGCGCGACGGCTATCTGCAGTCGGTGTTGCGGGCGGCGGCGCCCGGCGCCACCTACCACGTGCTGGTGTTCGCCAAGGGCGCGTTCCCCGCGGAGTGGGAGACCAAGCCCAACGAGGTCACCGAGGACGAGCTGCGCGACACCGTCGGCAAGTACTGGGCGGTGGCCGAGGTGCGCCCGGCGTTCATCCATGCCAACCCGATGGCGCCGCCGCCGGGCGTCGATCTCGGCGCCGCGCCACCCGATCATCCGCGCGATGCCAAGGGCCGCATGAAGTTTCCGGCGTTCCTGCTGACGGCGCACAAGCCGGGCTAGCCCTACCGTTCGGTGACGGTGAACCGGCGCAGCGCGAGCGCGGGGTTCTTCTGCCGGACGCGCGCGATCCGGTCGGGATCGAGCGTGGCGGCCACGACGCCCTCCTCCTCGCCGATGGCGGCCAGCACCACGCCCATCGGGTCGACGATCATGCTGTTGCCCGCGCCGTTGCCACCGCACTGGTCGGCGGCGGCGACGTACACGGTGTTCTCGATGGCCCGCGCCCGCAGCAGCGTGGTCCAGTGGTCTTCCTTCAGCGGCCCTGGCACCCACTCCGCGGGCAGCACCACCACGTCGGCGCCGGCGTCGACCAGCCTGCGGGTGGTCTCGGGGAAGCGCAGGTCATAGCAGGTCTGCATGCCGAACGTCAGCGCGCCCACCGAGAAGGTCTCGGGTGCGGCGGCCGAACCCGGTCGGACGAACCGTGATTCGGAGTACCCGAAGGCGTCGTAGAGGTGCAGCTTGCGGTAGGTGGCAGCGATCTTCCCGCCGTCGTCGACGGCGATCAGCGTGTTGTGGATCTGGTCGGGTCCGTCGGTGGTCTCGTTGATGCCCGCGACGATGGTGACGGCTTCCCGGCGCGCCAGGGACTGCAGCGCGGCGACGAACGGCCCGTCGAGCGATTCCGCCGAGTGCAGGAAGCGTTCGTCCATCGCGGGTGCGGTGAACATCGCGTACTCGGGGAAGACGATGAGGTGGGCGCCGGAGGCCTTGGCGGCGGCGACGTATCCGGTGATCGCCGCGAGGTTGCGGTCCTTGTCCTCGCCCGGCGCGAACTGGGCCACGGCGACGGTGGTGCTGGTCATGTCGACTCCTTGAGCGAGGGGGCGGGCATGCGGTCCATGCGGCCCAGAACGACGGTGTAGCAGACGATTCCACCGACCAAGATCACGCCGGTGGCGATGAAGGCGCCCGCGAACGACCCGGTCCGGTCGACGACCATGCCGGTGACGATCGGGGCGGCGATGCCGATGAGGTTGGCGACGAAGTTGACGATGCCCGCCAGGGAGCCGGTGTAGCCCTGCGGTGCGATGAGCGAGACGATGCTGGACCCGGCAGGCACCGAGACCGCCAGCCCGGCGGCGCCGATGGACAGGAACACCAGCGCGACGCCGATGGTGTCGGCGTAGGCCGCGCCCGTCACCGACAACGCCGCCAGCATGCTCGTCACCAGCACGATGCGACGCACCCGGGTGATGTCGCCGCTGCGCCGGGTCCACCGGTCCATGAGGACGCCGGCGATGAGGAACTGCGCGATGACCGCCACCAGCCACGGGATCATGCTGTAGATGCCGCCCTTGAGCAGGTTCACGCCGAATTCGCGTTCGAGGTAGCCGGGCAGCCAGGTGAGCAACACGTAGTAGGCGTAGGTGTAGGACGCGTATCCCAGTGCCAGGCCCCAGGTCTTGCGTCGACGCAGCAGGTAGCCGATGCCCTGCAGCGAGCCGCCGGTCTCGGCGTTCTCGTCCTCGGCTCCGCCGCCGCGCAGGTACTCCAACTCGGCGGCGGACATCCGGCCGTCGGCCACCGCGGTCGCCGGTGAGCGGTACAGCAGCCACCACGCCACGAGGTAGAGCACGCTGAGCACGCCGGTGAAGATGAAGGCGGCGTGCCAGCTGAAGGTCGACACCAGGAACGCCATGATGGGGATGCCGATGACGTTGGAGATCTTGGCGCAGCCGTCGAAGATGGCGGTGGCCGTGCCGCGTTCGTGTTTGGGGAACCACTGCCCGATGGCCTTCCAGCCCGCGGGCACCGTGGGCGCCTCGCCGACGCCGAGCAGCAACCGGGCCACCAGCAGCAGGCCCAGCCCGCCCGCGGCGGCGGACAGGAACGAGGCCACCGCCCACAGGAACACGCCGACGCGGTTGACCCAGCGCACGCCGATCTTGTCGATGATGGTGCCGATGGGCATCTGCAGCATGGCGTAGGTCCACAGGAACGCCGATGCGACGACGCCCATCTGGGCCGCGGAGATGTCGAACTCGGCCATGATCGCCGGGGTGGCGACCGACAGGTTGACGCGGTCGATGTAGTTGACGAACATCCCGACGCCCAGCAGGCCGCCGACGTACCAGCGGGTGCGGCCGATGCCGGGCGGGGGTCCGGCGACGTCGTCGAGACGTTCGGTGGTCCGTGGACTGGTCATGGCGCCGTCCCGGCGAGGGTCGGCACGCGGTCCAGTTCGACGGCCTCGGCGTGGGCGGCGGCGAAGCCGGCCAGCAGGGCACCGTGCTCCATGGTGAGGACGAGCTGGTCGGCGCCGTGCTCGACGGCGAATCTCTTCTCCTCCGACGACCATGCGGGCAGCAGCCACGGCTTGCCTGCCGCGCGGGCGGCGGCGGCCAGCCGGGCCAGGTCCTCGAAGTCGCCGGGTTCGCGCGTGTAGGCGCCCCTCGCCCGCCGCAGCGACAGGTCCGAGGGGCCGACGAAGATGCCGTCGACGGTGTCCAGAGCGAGGATGTCCTCGATCTGGTCGATGGCGCCTGCGTCTTCGATCATCGGGTAGCACCGCGTACGCGTGTCCTGCTCGCGCACCCACTCGTCGGTGAAGCCACCGTACGCGGACGTGCGGCCACCGGCGAAGCTGCGGTCGCCGAGCGGCGGGAACTTGGCGAATGCCGTGACCGCGCGGGCGTGCGCGGCGTTCTCCACGTGCGGGATGGCCACGACGTCGGCGCCGAAGTCGAGCGCCTGCTGGATGGGGCCGCGCTCCGGTCCGAGCACCTTGGCCACGACCTCGAGCCCGATGGCCTTGCACAGCGGGATGAAGCGTTCCAGCGCGGCGAGGTCGAACGTGCCGTGCTCGATGTCGAGGACCACCGCGCCGCAGCCCACCTGGCGGGCGATCTCGGCGGCGGCGGTGTTGGGACCGGACAGCCAGATGGCATATCGACGGTTGGGGGCCATGGGTGGGACGCTCCTTCGTTCGACGTGGATGCCGTGTGGCACTGACTCCGCCGACGTCACTGTGGCGAGCACCACACTGCTCGTACATTCTGTGTATACACAGGATGTACGTCGTGTGTCCAGTAGTCTGAAGGTGGTCCGCTCGGGCCGCAACAGGAAGGGTTCACCGGTGTCGATCACGGTCAGCGAGCCAGGCTCGAACCAGTCCGCGCGCGACCGCGTCTACGAATGGGTGCGCGACGAGATCATCCGTGGCACCCTGCCCGGAGGCCGCTTCCTCGACGAGGCGTGGATCTCGGAATCGGTCGGCACGTCGCGCACGCCGGTCCGCGAGGCGTTTCACCGCCTGAACTCGGAGCGCTTCATCGACCTGCTGCCCCGCCGCGGCGCGCAGGTCCGCAGCGTCACCGCACGCGAACTCGAAGAGGTCTACGCCTCGCGCCGACTCATCGAAGGCCATGCGGCCCGCGCGATCTGCGCCGCCGGAACCCAGCCACCCGCCGAACTCGCCGAGCTGGCCGAGGCCATCGAGGGCGCGGGCGGTGACCAGGATTGGTTCACCGTCGCGCGCCTGGATCGCGCGTTCCACCGCACGATCGTTGCCGCGCACGGCAACTCGGTGCTCGTCGAACTCTACGACGCGCTACGGTCACGTCAGGAGCGGGTGGCGGTGCGGGCCATGCAGATCCGGCCGCAACGGGCGCCGGAGATCGACGCGCAACACCGCGCCATCATCGCCGCGCTGGCCGCGGGCGACGTCGACCTGGTCACCACGCTGCTCGACGAGCACCTGCGACCCATCCCGGAGATCGTCGCCGCGCTCGGCTGAGCGCGCCGGTCAGGCTCCCAGATCGCGCCGAAAGTCGTTGGGCAGCAGCACGTCCGCCGGGCTCAGGTCGTGCACCGACGCGTGGCCCAGCCCCAGCAGGGCGGAGTCGATTCCGCCGCGGATGACGTCCAGGACGTTCTCCACGCCCGCCTGCCCGCCCGCGGCCAGGCCCCACAGGTAGGCGCGTCCCAGCATCACCGCGCGGGCGCCCAGCGCCAGCGCCTTGACCACGTCGCTGCCCCGCCGGACACCCCCGTCGAGCAGCACCTCGACCTGGTCGCCCACGGCCTCGGCGATGGCCGGCAGGGCGCGGATGGGCGCGGGCGTGCCGTCGAGGTTGTTGCCACCGTGGTTGGACACCGAGATCGCGGTGACGCCGGCGTCCACGGCGCGCCTGGCGTCGTCGACGCGCATCACGCCCTTGAGCATGAACGGGCCACCCCACCGCTCGCGCAGCCACGCCACGTCGTCCCACGTGGGCAGCGGGGTCTGCATCCACTCGCCGTAGGCGCCGAAGAACGTGGGCGCCGGGCCGCCCGGTTCACCGAGGTTGGGTGCGGTCAGGTCGGGAACCCGCCCGGTGCGGGCGAACTCGAGCAGCCACCGCGGCCGTCGCAGACCCTCGGGCGCGAAGCGCAGCATCGCCCGCAGGTCCATCTTCTCCGGGATGGCCGGGCTGCCCCAGTCCCGCCCGTTCGAGAACGACCAGTCGGTGGTGAGGATCAGCCCGACGGCCCCCGCCGCCCTGGCGCGTTCCATGCGCGTGAGCAGCCTCTCGCGGCCGCCGGTCCAGTACATCTGGAAGAAGGTCTGCGGGTTGGCCGCGGTGACCTCCTCGACCGCCTTGGAGGCGAACGACGACAGTCCGATGGCGGTCCCCCGGGCGGCCGCCGCCCGCGCGACGGCCACCTCGCCGTCCGGGTGCACGGCCTGCACGCCGGTGGGCGAGATCAGCACCGGCAGTGCGATCTCCTGCCCCATCACGGTGGTTGCCAGGTCGCGTTTGCCCGACAGCCCGGCCACGTGCGGGGCGAAACCCAACTCCGCGAACGCCGCCAGGTTGTCGGCGACCGTGACACCGCGCTCCGAGCCGGCCACCAGTGCCGCATAGACGCTCGGCGGCAGCCGCCTGGCTGCTCGGCGCTGAGCCTCTGCGACGGTTTCGAACCACGCCATGGGAGAGTCCTCTCTACAACAGCCCGGACACCGGGCTGACGTCGCACACCCTCTTGGGCGGACGGTTGATGACGGTCAGGGGTATCGATCGCGAGTGATCGACCGCGGGCTTGGGGACGAAACGGTCTGCCGCCAGGGCGGATTCGCCGTAGCCCTGCACGCATTCGGGATCCGGCCCGTCCAACGGCAGCCCGGTGAAGAACTTCGCCGCCATGCACCCACCCCGACACGCGTCGAAGTGGTTGCAACTGGCACACGCCCCCGCCGACT
>NZ_JBYVYK010000073.1:0-18646 GCF_058148405.1 Mycobacterium sp. DHQP2018-32-09
GCGACCCCAGCCGCCGGAGCGGCCGCGGTGACCCCGGCCGCCGGAGCGGCCGCGGGAAGCTGTGGGGAGCCCAGCCCGGGCAGCTGCTGCTGCAGGGCCGTGGCAGGGACGAGACCGGCCTGCATGGGCGTGGCGGGCGCGCCGGCCTGGACGGTGACGGTCTGGGTGACGGTGGCCGGGGCGGGCAGCGGCGGCATCGGCACGGCGGGCTCGGCAGACGCGGTCGTGCCTGCGAACCCGACGACGCCGGCGACGCCCACGGCGACGCTTGCGGTGACGAGTCCTAGACGACGGGCAGTGACGAACATCTGGCGGCGTTCCTTCCGGCTCACGGGGGATCGTGTGCTCCCACTTGCGCTCAGGGGCCGACCATATCCACGCCACGGACGCGCGAGCCAGCGTCGGAATCGACTCGCAACCGAGCTCTGACCGCACCGCAACGGAACCGATACCAAGCCGTGGCCGGGTGCCGGGAACCGCGTGGTCGTGAGGCGTTGACTACCCTGTTCGGCGTGACTGACCGGCCCGCATCCACCCCCGCCGCCCACGGCACCGACGTCTCGGAAGTCTCGGACGTTCCCAGGCAGCGTTACGACGCGGCCTTGGCGGGCGACATCGAGCGGGCGTGGCAGCAGGCGTGGGCGCAGCGCGGCACGTTCCACGTGCCCAACCCGGTGGGCTCGTTGGCGCCGACCGACGGCTCGCCGGTGCCCGAGGACAAGATGTTCGTCCAGGACATGTTCCCGTATCCGTCGGGGGAGGGGCTGCACGTCGGCCACCCGCTGGGGTACATCGCGACCGACGTCTACGCCCGCTACTTCCGCATGACCGGCCGCAACGTGTTGCACGCGCTGGGGTTCGACGCCTTCGGCCTGCCCGCCGAGCAGTACGCGGTGCAGACGGGCACGCATCCGCGCACCCGTACCGAGGCCAACATCGTCAACTTCCGGCGGCAGTTGGGCCGGCTGGGTCTGGGACACGACTCGCGGCGCAGCTTCTCCACCACCGACGTCGACTTCTACAAGTGGACGCAGTGGATCTTCTTGCAGATCTTCAACGCGTGGTTCGATCCGGAGCTGAACAAGGCGCGGCCGGTGGCCGAGTTGATCGCCGAGTTCGAGGCGGGGACGCGGACTCTCGCCGACGGTCGGCGCTGGCAGGAGCTGTCCGCGGGCGAACGGCGCGACGTCGTGGATTCCCACCGCCTGGTCTACCGGGCGGATTCGATGGTCAACTGGTGTCCCGGGTTGGGCACGGTGCTGGCCAACGAGGAGGTGACCGCCGACGGTCGCAGCGACCGCGGTAACTTCCCGGTGTTCCGAAAGCGCCTGCGGCAGTGGATGATGCGCATCACCGCGTACTCGGATCGGCTGCTCGAGGATCTCGACGTGCTGGACTGGCCGGACAAGGTCAAGACCATGCAGCGCAACTGGATCGGACGTTCGACGGGGGCCGAGGTGCGGTTCGGCACCGCCGCCGGTGACGTCGAGGTGTTCACCACGCGCCCCGACACGCTGTTCGGTGCCACCTATCTGGTGCTGGCGCCCGAGCACGAGCTGGTGGACGCGTTGGTCGCCGGGGGATCGGCGGGCTGGCCCGACGGCACCGACGAGCGCTGGACCTATGGTGCGGCGACGCCGGCCGAGGCCGTGGCGTCCTACCGCGCCGCGGTTGCCGCCAAGTCCGATCTGGAGCGTCAGGAGAACAAGACCAAGACCGGCGTGTTCTTGGGTACCTACGCCACCAATCCCGTCAACGGGCAACCGGTTCCGGTGTTCGTGGCCGATTACGTGCTCGCCGGGTACGGTACCGGCGCCATCATGGCGGTGCCGGGTCACGACGGCCGCGACTGGGATTTCGCCCGCACGTTCGGTCTGCCGGTGCGCGAGGTGATCTCCGGCGGCGACGTCGCCGAGGCCGCCTACGTCGGGGACGGCCTGCTGGTCAACTCGGAGTACCTCGACGGGATGAGCGTCGCGGAGGCCAAGGAGGCCGTGACGGCGCGGCTCGAGGCCGACGGCCGCGGCCGGGCCCGGGTGGAGTACAAGCTGCGCGACTGGCTGTTCGCGCGGCAGCGTTACTGGGGAGAGCCCTTCCCGATCGTCTACGACGCCGACGGTCGAGCCCACTCGTTGCCGGATTCCGCTCTGCCGGTAGAACTTCCGGATATCCCGGACTATGCCCCGGTGCAGTTCGATCCCGACGACGCCGACAGCGAGCCGTCACCGCCGTTGGGCAAGGCCACCGAATGGGTGCACGTCGACCTGGACCTCGGTGACGGACTGCAGCCCTACACCCGGGACACCAACGTCATGCCGCAGTGGGCGGGCAGCTCCTGGTACGAGCTGCGCTACGCCGATCCCCACAACGCGGAGTCGTTCTGCGCCAAGGAGAACGAGGCGTACTGGATGGGCCCGCGGCCGGCCGAGCACGGCGCGGGCGACCCCGGTGGCGTCGACCTCTACGTGGGCGGTGTCGAGCATGCGGTGCTGCACCTGCTGTACTCGCGGTTCTGGCACAAGGTGCTCTTCGACCTTGGCCATGTCAGCTCGCGAGAGCCTTACCGCCGCTTGGTGAACCAGGGCTACATCCAGGCCTTCGCCTACACCGACGCGCGGGGCAGCTACGTGCCCGCGGCCGAGGTCGTCGAGCGGGACGGCAGGTTCTTCTGGACCGGCCCCGACGGTGAGATCGAGGTGAACCAGGAGTTCGGCAAGATCGGCAAGAGTTTGAAGAACTCGGTGTCGCCGGACGAGATCTGCGACGAGTACGGCGCCGACACCTTGCGCGTGTACGAGATGTCGATGGGCCCGCTGGAGGCGTCCCGCCCCTGGGCGACCAAGGACGTGGTGGGTGCCCACCGGTTCCTGCAGCGCGTGTGGCGCCTGGTGGTCGACGAGTCCACGGGCTCGGCCATCGTCACCGAGGACGACCTGAGCGACGGCACGCTGCGGCTGCTGCACCGCACCATCGCCGGCGTCGCAGAAGACTATGCGGCACTGCGCAACAACACCGCCGCGGCCAAGCTCATCGAGTACACCAACCACCTCACCAAGGAGGGCGTCACCGCGCGCGCCGCGGTCGAGCCGCTGGTGCTGATGGTGGCACCGCTGGCGCCGCACCTCGCCGAGGAACTGTGGCAGCGCCTCGGCCACGACGCCTCGCTGGCCCACGGCCCGTTCCCCCTGGCCGATCCGGCCTACCTGGTGCAGGACACCGTCGAGTACCCGGTGCAGGTCAACGGCAAGGTGCGCGGCCGTGTCACGGTGGCCGCCGACGCCGCCGCCGACGCAGTGGAGGCGGCCGCGCTGGCCGACGAGAAGGTGGTCGCGTTCCTGGCGGGTGCCGCGCCGCGAAAGGTCATCGTGGTACCCGGCCGATTGGTCAACGTCGTCGTCTGACCCGCGATTTCGGCGCGCTCGCGTTCGCTCACCGAACGCGAGCGCGCCGAAATCACAGGGGTGGGGTGCGGGGCGGTGCCGTCCGCCGGCTGCCGAGGGCCTCGAAGGCCAGCCCGAGGCTCAGCAGCGCGACGTCGTCGTGGGCCCGGCCGGCGAACGTCAGGCCCACCGGCATGCCGATGTCGGTCATGGTGCCCATCGGCACGGTGACGGTGGGAATGCCGAGGTGGCGAATCGCCAAGTTGCCGTTGGCCACCCAGACGCCGTTGCGCCAGCCGAGATCGGCGGAGGCGGGGTTGACGTCCATGTCGGCGGGGCCGACGTCGGCGACGGCGGGGAAGAGCACCGCGTCGATGCCGCGGGCGGTCATCCAGTCCTCGAAGTCGATCTCGCGGGTGCGCTCGAGCCCGCGCAGGCCGTCGGCCAGCCCCGGGATGGCCAGGAACGACTCGATGGGGTGCTCGCGGAGGAACGCGGGGTAGTTGTTGATGTCGTCGTCGAACCCGGTGTAGCGGTCGGGCAGGGCGCCCTCGGGATGCGGGAAGATGCGTGCACCGTCGACGTCGGTGAGCCGCTCGCACGCGGGATCACCATTGGCGCGCAGGAAGTCGTCCCAACTCCAGGCCGACAGGTCCCAGATCTCGCGCTGCAGGTACTCGGGACTGACGAGCCCCCGGGTGGCCAGGGTCGGGGCGCCCGCGCGGTCGCCCTCGTAGTTGGACACCACCGGGAAGTCGACCTCGATCACCTCGGCACCGGCGGCCACCAGGTCGCGGCGTGCGGCGTCGAACAGCGCCATCACCGACGGGCGGGTCTCGATGGGCTGGCCCGTGGGACCGCCGATGCCGGTGGCGCCCACGCCGGCGTCGGGATCGGCGTTGACGTACATCCGCGGCACGCCGAGCCGCAGGCCGCGCAGATCGCGGGCGGACAGGGCGGCGTAGGACCGCGGCCGGTGCTGGCCGACGGTGGGCAGCGACACCCAGGGTTGGGCGCGCCAGAAGTCGCCGCGGGTGTCCGGGTCCTCGGCGACCACGACGTCGAGCACCGCGAGAAGGTCTGCCATGCAGCGGGTGTGGGGCACGACGACGTCCATGGTGGGGACCAGCGGCCAGCCGCCGCGGGTGGAGATCACGCCGCGCGACGGCGTGTAGGCACACAGCGCGTTGTTCGAGGCAGGTCCGCGACCCGACGACCACGTCTCCTCACCGATGCCGAACGCGCACAGCGAGGCGGCCGTGGCCGCACCGGAGCCGTTCGACGATCCGGATCCGAACGGGGCGGCGAGATAGTCGGCGTTGTAGGGACTCTCGGCGCGGCCGTAGAGCCCGCGCTGCATGCCGCCGTTGGCCATGGGCGGCATGTTGGTCAGCCCGATGAGCACCGCCCCCGCGGCCCGCAGCCGTTCGACGACGAAGGCGTCGCGCTGGGCGTGCAGCTCGGCGAAGGCGGGGCTGCCCGCCGCGACGGTCAGGCCGCGGGCCTGGTAGCTGTCCTTGACGGTGTAGGGGATGCCGTCGAGCGGTCCCAGGCTGCGCCCTGCGGCGCGGCGGGCGTCGGACGCCTCGGCGGCGGCGCGGGCGCCGGGGTCGGCCACGACGATGGCGTTGAGCAGCGGGTCGTAGGCGGCGATGCGCTCGAGGTAGGCGTCCAGCAACGCGACGGCGGTCAACGACCCGTCGGCGAGTTTGGCGCCCAGATCGGCGATGGCGGCTTCGTGTACGCGGTCCATGGGTCTGTCTCCTAGCGGGGCCGGATGACGATCTCGTGCACGTGTGCGTCGGGCGGGGTGGCGACGGCCTGGGCCACCACGGCCGCGACGCTGTCGGTGGACAGGAAGCGCGCGGGGTCGTAGTCGCGTTCCTCGTAGGCCACCAGGTCGCGCTGCATGTCGGTGTCGATGCGTCCGGGATGGATCGACGTGACGCGCAGGGTGGGTTCGTCGGCACGCAGCGAGTCGGCGAAACCGCGCAGCGCGAACTTGCTGGCCGAGTAGGACGCCAGGCCCGGGGAGGCGTTGATGCCGGCGCCGGAGTTGATGAACACGACGTGACCGCGGCTGGCCTGCAGCGCGGGCAGCAGCGCCAGGGTCAGTGCGACGGGACCGATCAGGTTGACGGTCATGGTCGCCGACCACTGGTCGACCGACGACTCGCCGACGCGTCCGGGGTAGGCGACGCCGGCGTTGTGCACCAGGACGTCGAGTTCGTCGATGGGTTCGACGGTGGCCTCGATGCCGTCGGGGTCACCCAGGTCCATGGGCCACGTGGTGGCGCCGAACCGCTCGGCCACGGCGTCGAGCCGGGACGAGGGGCGGCCGGCGAGCAGCAGTGTGTGGGTGGGTGCCAGCGCGGCGGCGATGGCCTTGCCAAGGCCCGCCGAGGCACCGGTGATCATCGCGGTCGGCACCGGTGCCACGTTACTCAGCCCACCCGCAGGACTGCACGCGTGGACGCGGCGTCGCATGATGGACACCGATGCCTCCCGATCCCAGCTTCGCGCCCACCCAGCTCGCGGCCCGTGCCGCCTATCTGCTGCGCGGCAACGACCTCGGTGTCATGACCACCGCCGCCCCGTTGCTCTACCCCCACATGTGGAGTTGGGACGCGGCGTTCGTCGCGATCGGCCTGGCGCCGTTGAGCGTGGAGCGCGCGGTGGTCGAACTCGACACGTTGCTGTCGGCGCAGTGGCGCAACGGGATGATCCCGCACATCGTGTTCGCCAACGGCGTCGACGGTTACTTTCCCGGGCCGGCGCGGTGGGCGGCGGCCGCGTTGTCGCCGAACGCGCCCAGCGGCAGGCACACGTCGGGTATCACGCAGCCGCCGGTGCACGCGATCGCGGTGCAGCGCATCCTCGATCACGCCCGCAGTCGGGGTCGGTCGTCGCGGGCGGTGGCCGAGGCGTTCCTGGACCGGCGGTGGGATCAGCTGGTGCACTGGCACCGGTGGTTGGCGACTGCACGCGACCCGCAGGCGCGGGGCCGCGTCACGCTGTACCACGGCTGGGAGTCCGGCATGGACAACTCACCGCGCTGGGATGCGGCGTACGCCAACGTGATTCCCGGTGTGGTGCCGCCGTATCAGCGTGAGGACAACAAGATCAACACCGACGCCAGTCAGCGTCCGTCGGATCTGGAGTACGACCGCTACCTGTGGCTGGTCGAGGAGATGAAGTCGGTGCGGTACGACGACGCGTTGCTGCCGCAGGCGATGAGCTTCGCCGTCGAGGACGTGTTCGTCTCGGCCATCCTCTCGGTGGCGTGCACGGTGCTCGCGGAGATCGGCGAGGATTACAAGCGCCCCGGCGCCGACGTCCGCGAACTGTACGGTCTGGCCGAGCGGTTCCGCCGCGGCGTGGTGGAGGCCGCCGACGAAAGAACCGGTGCCGCCAGGGATTACGACACGAAGGCGCAGCGCTGGGTGGCCACCGAGACCGTGGCGCAGTTCGCTCCGCTGCTGTGTGGCGGGTTGCCGCACGAGCGCGAACGAGCATTGCTGCGGCTGCTCGAGGGGCCGCGGTTCTGTGCGCACCCCGACCTGAAGTACGCGGTGATCCCGTCGACGTCGCCGGTGTCGCGGGACTTCCGACCGCGGGAGTACTGGCGTGGCCCGGTGTGGCCGGTGATGACGTGGCTGTTCTCGTGGTGCTTCGCCAGGAGGGGCTGGGCGGAGCGGTCGGCCATCCTGCGGCGCGAGGGGTTGCGCCAGGCCAGTGACGGCACCTTCGCCGAGTACTACGAGCCGTTCACCGGGGAGCCGTTGGGCAGCATGCAGCAGTCGTGGACCGCCGCGGCCGTGTTGGACTGGCTGGGCTGAGCTGGGCTGTCGTTCGGCCCGGTCATTCGGCCCCGTCAGTCGGCCTGGCCGGCGTCGCGCCCTCGGCCTGCTCGGCCAGCCGGGCCAACGGTGCCAGCGCCGTCGACAGCGTGGTGCGCTCCTCGGGGGTGAGTTTGGTCAACATGGCCGCCAGCGCCGCCCGACGCGTGGCGAGTGCCTCGCGGTGCTGGACCAGCCCCCGCGGTGTCACGTCGACGAGCACGGCGCGAAGGTCGGAGGGGTCACGGGACCGCTTGACCAGTCCCAGCTTCTCGAGCCGGCGGATGGCGACCGTCGTGGTGGGGGTGCGGACGCGTTCGTGGGCGGCCAGGTCGGTCATCCGCATCGGGCCTTGGTCGAGCAGCGTCAACAGGATCGACAATTGTGCCAGGGTGAGGTCGGCGCCACTCTCGGCGTCCGCCTTCGGCGCCTCACCGGTGCGCCGAAGCACGGTGAACAGCTTCGAGAGCGTCTGCTGCAGCTCTCCAGCCAGCTCGGTGACCTGCGGCTCGGTCTCGACCATAATTCGCTAGTCTAACCTGTCGGTCGTCGGCATTTGTCCAAGACCCGGTTTCACAGCACCTGCGACAGGAACTGCCGCAACCGGTCGGTTTCCGCCGACTCGAACAGCCGCTCCGGTGGGCCGGTCTCCACGACGCGGCCGTGGTCCATGAACACGACGGAGTTCGCCGTCGAGCGTGCGAACCCCATCTCGTGGGTCACCACCACCATCGTCATCCCGTCGGCGGCGAGGTCGGCGATGAGCGCCAAAATGCCCTTGACCAGTTCGGGATCCAGAGCCGAGGTGGCCTCGTCGAAGAACATGATCTGCGGCGCCATGGCCAGCGCGCGGGCGATCGCGACGCGCTGCTGCTGGCCGCCCGACAGCGTGCCGGGGCGCACGTCGGCCTTGTGCCGCAACCCGACTCGTTCCAGTTGCGCCATCCCGAGCGTGCGCGCGGCGTCGGCGTCGAGCTTCTTGAGCTTGCGCGGCCCCAGCGTGACGTTGTCGAGCACGCTGCGGTGGGGGAACAGGTTGAAGTGCTGGAACACCATCCCGATGCGCTGGCGCAGTTCGTCGGGGTTGTCCGCGAGCACCGAGCGCCCGTCGAGCAGGATGTCGCCGCGCTCGGGTTCGTGCAGCCGGTTGAGCGTGCGCAGCAGGGTCGACTTGCCCGATCCGGAGGGCCCGATCACCGCGGTGGTGGTGCCCGCGGGCACGTCGACGTCGACACCGCGCAGCACCTTGTTGACACCGAAGGACAGGTGGATGTCCTTGGCGGCCAACGACACCGCGGAGAGCTTGCCGGGCTGTTCGGTGCTCACGTCATCTCCTGTGTGGTGCTGGCCGACGGCTCCAGAGGGTCGTCGGGTTCGGCCTGGGCGCGGCCGCGGCGCAGCCGGTCGTCGATGAAGTTCACCAGATGTGTCAGCGGGATGGTCAGCGCCAGGTAGAACAGGCCGGCGGCCACCAGCGGTGACAGGTTGCCGGTTTGGGCGTTGAGGTCGCGGCCCACCTGGAACAGCTCGCGCTGGCTGGCGATCAGGCCCAGGAAGTACACCAGCGACGACGCCTTGAGCAGCGAGATGAACTGGTTCACCAGGGCGGGCAGCACGCGCCGGATGCCCTGCGGGATCACCACCAGTCGCATCGACGCCGAATAGCTGAAGCCCAGGGCGCGTGAGGCTTCCAGCTGACCGGCCTCCACGCTCTGGATGCCGGAGCGGAAGATCTCGCCGACGTAGGCGCCGGCCATCAGGCCCAGCGCGGCGATGCCCAGCGGGTAGGGGTTGTTGCCGGTGAGCCCGCCGACGATGGGCCCGATGCCCAGGCCGATCAACAGGATGATGACGACCTCGGGCAGCCCGCGGAACACGTCGGTGTAGATGCGGGCGGGCCAGCGCAGCCAGCGGGAGCGCGAGATCCCGGCCACCGCGAGCAGCATGCCGAGCACCAGCCCGATGACGCTGGCGCAGAACGTCAGGATCAACGTGTTGGGCAGCCCCGTGGTGAACAGGTCGGGGATGGCCTGCCGATACAGATCCCAGTCGAGGAAGGTGTCCTTCAGTTGGGCGAGCGTCGACTTCGGCGCCTGCGGAGCGCCGGCGGTCTCGGGGGCCTGCTGCGCGGCGATCGCCGCGAAATCGGGCAGCTGAGGCAGCGGCGCGGCCTTGGATCCCGGTTTCCAGCCGGGCGGGAGCGCGCGGGGAACCCAGTCGGAGTAGAGCTTGGCCCAGGTGCCGTCGTCGATCACGGCGTCCAGGCCGGAGTTCAGGGCGTCGATCAACGGCTGGTTCTCCTTGGCCACCGCGTAGGCCACGAAGTTGTCCAGGCTGAAGGTGTTCTCGATGATCTGGGCGGGGTCACCGGGTTGCACGGTGCCCTGCGCCTGCTGCGACGGCGCCACCCACGCGTCGATCTGGCGGGTCTTGAGGCTGCCGTAGACGGTGTTGTAGTCCGGGAACTTCACCGGGTCCAGGCCCAGGGTGTCGACGACGTAGGCCTCCTGCACGGTGCCCTGGACGACGCCGATGCGCTGGCCGGGGCCCAGGTCGCCGAAGCCCTTGATGGCCGAGCCGGTGGGCACCACGAGGGAGAAGTAGCCGAAGTCGTAGCCGTTGGTGAAGCCGACGGTCTGGCGGCGGGCGTCGGTGGTGGTGATCGACGACGAGGCCACGTCGAACCGGCGCGAGGCGGTCTGGGCCAGCAGCCCGGAGAAGTCGGTGCCCACGAAGTTCACGCGCAGGCCGAGCTTGTCGGCGATGGCCTTGAGCAGTTCGTTGTCGAAGCCGGTGAACTGGCCGCTGGCGTCGATGCAGATGCTCGGTGGCGCGTCGGACAGGGTGCCCACGGTGAGTACGCCGGGGGTGCCGAGACCCAGCCGGTTGACGTCGACGGCGTCGAGGGGTTCGACGCCGGGGGTCGTGTACTTGTCGGCCTCGGGCCCCTGAGCGGCGGCCGCCAGGTTGGTGGGCAGGGCGCTGGCGCTCTGCACGCCCGGCGGCGCGCACTGGTCGGCGCGGGCGGCGGGCGCCATGCCCAGCCCGGTCGTCAGGACGAGCATCAGGAGGGCGGACGCGAGGATTCCGATGCGGGTCACCACCGAAACGTAGCCGCATCGGGGGTCGCGGGCGAACGCGTCCCCGCGATTCAGGGTGCTCCCGGGGGGTCGGTCTGCGGGGGCAGCACCCCGCGGCGGACCAGTTCGGCGAGCATGATGCGGCCCATCACGGCCGCGCGTGCCTCGCAGGCGCTGCGTGCCCGGTCGGCCGCACCCTCTCGAATCGCGGTGAACTCAACCTCGTAGGACGGCAGCAGTTCGTCGTGACTGCCCGCGTAGGCGGTCCAGAAGGTGGGCAGCAGCAGGGTGCGTGACGCGCGGATGGCGGCCCGCAGCCGTGGCCCGGCGTGGCGGTGGTTGACGGTGCGGCGGAACTGCCACGCGGACTGCTGGAAGCCCTTGGACTCCACCCCGGCGCGGAGGGCGTCGAGCAGCGGGCTCAGCTCCGCGATCAAGTCGGCACGAAGGTCGGCATCGCCGACGGCGGCCGCCCGCGCCGAGGCCATCCCGTTGAGCGCGCCGTACACCTCGTGGTGTTCGAGCAGCACGGCGTGGTCGAATCTTTCGACGAACGCACCGCGGTGATAGCGCGTGGCGATGAGACCGTCACGTTCGAGCTGAACCAGGGCCTCCTGCACCGGAACTCGGCTCAGGCCGAGGTCTTCGGCCACCTCGTTGCGGTCCAGCCGATCACCGGAGCGCAGCTTGCCGGAGAGGATCAGGTTGACGACGTGGCCGACGACCAGATCCTTCTCTTTGACCCCGTATCTCTTGGGCATGGCCCCGGAAGTGTCTCACGCTGCCATTCCGGGCGCGGGCGGTTGCCGGGGCCTCGGCAGGACGACGGTCGGCACCGTCACCGGCTCAGCCGCGGGCGTGCTGGTCGCGCCAGTCGACCAGCGCCTGGGTGCGCGTCAGGTCGTAGTCGGGTCCGTTGACGCCGATGGTCAGCAGCGTCACGCCCAGATCCACCAACGACTGGGCGCCGGCGCGCATGGCGTCGTCGTCACCCTCGGGTACGCCGGAGGACCGTTCGATCTCGCTCGGGTCGCGACCGACGTCGGCGCAGTGCCGGTCGAGTACCTCGGCCTTCTGCGGGTAGGTGGTGGCGTCGGTGAAGCCGTGCCACACGTGGGCGTATTCGGCCACGAGGCGCAGCGTCTTCTTCTCGCCCTGGCCGCCGATCAGGATCGGGATGTCCCGTACCGGTGCGGGCTTGAGCTTGCCCAGTCGCGACGTGATGCGCGGCAGTGCGGCCGCGAGGTCGTCGAGGCGGCTGCCCGCGGTGCCGAACTCGTAGCCGTACTCCTCGTAGTCCTTGTCCTTCCACCCGGATCCGATGCCGAGCACCAGACGGCCGTCGGAGATGTTGTCGACGGTGCGGGCCATGTCGGCCAGCAGTTCGGGGTTGCGGTAGGAGTTGCAGGTCACCAACGCCCCGATCTCGATGCGCGACGTCTGCTCGGCCCAGGCGGCGAGCATGGTCCAGCATTCGTAGTGGGGGCCGTCGGGATCGCCGTACAGCGGGAAGAAGTGGTCCCAGTTGAACGCCACGTCCACGCCCATGTCCTCGCAGCGGCGCACCGCGTCGCGGAGCTGGCCGTAGTTGGTCATGTGTTGGGGTTGCAGCTGCACACCGATGCGCACGGGTCGAGTCATGGAATCCACCGTAGGCGTTAGACGCCGATGGCGCCGTCGGGTCGCCAGACGGCGACGACGGAGGGCTTGGCGGTGCCGTTGCCGCCCTCGGGCCAGCGGGACAGCGGATCGTCGATGCTGTTGTCGTCGTTCTCGCCGGGGTGTTGCACGCACACGGTCACCAGGTCGTCGGTGATCACCGGGCCGCACGTCTCGGCGCCGACGGGCACCGTGAGGAACTGCTTGGTGAGCCCGCGCGTCGGTCCCTCCAGCGATACCGCGAACAGGCCGTCGTTGGAGTTCAGGGCGTTGCCGTCGGTGGACACCCACAGGTTGCCGTGCCCGTCGAAGGCCAGGTTGTCGGGACACGAGATGGGGCTGACCTCGGTCTTGTCGAAGCCGCCGAAGTAGGTGTCTGCTGCCTCCGGGTCGCCGCACACCAGCAGTAGCTCCCACGTGAAGGCGGTGCCCGCGTGCTCGTCGGTGATCTCGAGGATCTGACCGTTCTTGTTGTCCGCGCGCGGGTTGGCGGCGTCGGGACCGGCCTTGTCGGGGGCGCCGCGGTCGGTGTTGTTGGTCAACGCCACGTAGACCTTGCCGCTCTTGGGGTTTGCCTCGAAGTCTTCGGGCCGGTCCATCTTCGTCGCGCCCACCTCGTCAC
Organism: Mycobacterium sp. DHQP2018-32-09; assembly: GCF_058148405.1. NCBI lineage: Bacteria > Bacillati > Actinomycetota > Actinomycetes > Mycobacteriales > Mycobacteriaceae > Mycobacterium > Mycobacterium sp. DHQP2018-32-09. The sequence continues at coordinate 12,581 of NZ_JBYVYK010000073.1, forward strand.
CGGCGAAGCGGGTGAGCACCGCGACCTCGTCCGGGGTCATTCCCGGCACCAGTGATTCGGCGCGGCCGTCGGAGTTGGTGCGCAGCAGCGGAATCCAGGTTCCGGTGCCGGCGAACCGGCCGCTGGTCGGCAGCGCGCCGTCGCCGGTGATCTCGGAGGCGGGGATGTCGCTGCCGAGCTTGGCGACGTACAGCGTGCCCTGGTCGAGGATGGTCATGTTGGCGGCCATGGCCTCGGGGGAGCGGCCGGGCTGAATCCTTCTGCTGGAGACGAACTTGTACATGTAGTCGAAGCGCTCGTCGTCGCCGCCGTAGGCGACGACGGTGCCGTCGGCGGTGACGTAGACGTTGGCGGCCTCGTGCTTGAACCGCCCCATGGCGGTGTGCTTGACGGGCGGCGACGCCGGATCCCACGGGTTCACCTCGACGACGTAGCCGAAGCGGTTCACCTCGTTGGGCGTGGCGGTGAGGTCGAAGCGCGCGTCGAAGTCTTCCCACTTGCGTTCGGTCGGTTCGGTCTTGATGCCGTAGCGCTTGAGTCGGTCGGCGACCACCGGCGCGGGTGCCGGGGCACCGTCGGGCGCGCCGAAGTAGGAGTTGAAGTTCTCCTCACCGGAGAGCACCGTGCCCCATGGGGTTACGCCTCCGGAGCAATTGTTGACGGTACCGAGCACCGTCCGCCCGGTCGGGTCGGCTGCGGTCTTGAGCAGGTCGGTCCCGGCCGCCGGGCCCACCAGCGTGAACGGGGTGTCGGCGGTGATGCGACGGTTGTAGCGGCCCATCACCGGCCGTAGCCCGTCCGGTGTGCGTTCCACCTCCACCACCGAGAGTCCGTGCGCCGCAATGCCGATCTCGAACTGCTCGCGGGTGGGTTTCGCGGCGTCGTAGCCGGGGTGCATGAACTGCTCGGTGGTGTACTCGTGGTTGGTCACCAGCAGGAACCGGTTGGGGCTGTCCGGCATGGGCAGCAGCCCGGCGAAGTCGTTGTTGAAGCCGAACTGCTGGCGTTGCGCGGCGGCGCTCTGGCGGGTGACGTCGAACGGCGGCGCTCCGGGTAGCACGGGGTCGCCCCAGCTGATCACCACCGACTGCCGGTAGCCGTCTGGGATCACCACGGCGTCCTCGCTGTTGGGGGGCACGGTGGCGAAGTTCATGCCGGCGGGCGTGGGCGCCTCGGCGGGCGTGGTGGCCGTCGGCGTGGCTGCGGTGTCGGTGTTGCTCGACGAGCAGGCGGCCAACGCCGTGCCCGCGCCGACCGCGAGCACGGTGACCCCGGCGGCCTTGAGCGCCGAGCGGCGGGTGACCGCCGCGACCACGTCGCCGAAGTATTCGTTGTCGCTGGTGTTGGGCGCGGGGTGGAAGCAGGCGTCACCGCAGCGGAAGCGGCACGTGATGCGCTGTCTGGCCGAGCGGCCGTCGTGGTCGACGAGCAGGTTCAACGGGACGAGCGCCATCGCAACGAGGTCCTTTCGCGGGTTCGACGATCGGCCGGGGCTGTGGCCGCGTCGAGCGAGAACCTACGGGCGCCTGGGAAGCAGCTGTGAACGTGTGGGTGAACGGCAGCTTAAGCGGGGCCGGGTTCGGTGGCGGGCGCCGGTTCGGGCGGGTCCACCGGGGCGAGGCGCTCCGGGGTTTCCTCCGGGGAGAGGCGTTCGGGCACTTCGGTGGGTGCCAGGGGTTCGACGGGTTCGGCGGGTGCGGTCATGTCCTGGGGCTACCCGAAGCCGCGAACCCTAACCCGCGAGCCGCTCCTGCAGGATCTCCACCAATGCGGCGGGTTGGTCGCCCTGCACCGAGTGCCCGGCGTCCGGGACCACGAGCGTGGTGCGGAACCCGGGTGCGGCCGCGGCGAAGGCCGCCGCGTCGTCGTCGTGGACGAAGAACGAGTTGGCGCCGCGCACCAGGGTCGTCGGCATCGTGATGGCCGGCACGTCGTCCCATAGCCCCTCGAACCCGTCGCCGGTGCGGATCGCATCGTACCGCCACGTCCAGCTGCCGTCGGACAGCTGGACGGAGTTGTGGAACACTCCGCGCCGCAACGACTTTCGGTCACGATGTGGGGCAGCGGCGACGGTCACGTCGAGCATGGCCTCGAAGCTGTCGAAGGTGCGTTCGCCGCGCACCAGGGCCACCGCGCCCAGTTGGGCCTTGGTCATCTCCTCGTGCCGCTCGGGCGCCGACGGCGTGACGTCGACCAGGACCAGTTCGGGCACCAGCTCGGGTTCCTCGGCGGCGATGCGCAGCGCGGTCAGTCCGCCGAGCGACATCCCGACCACCAGGCGGGGGTGGGGCGCGACGTCGCGCAGCATCGGCCGCAGCGTCACGGCGTTGAGTCGGGGTCCGTAGTCACCGTCCTCGCGCCACGCCGAACGGCCGTGGCCGGGCAGGTCCACGGCCAACGCGGGGACGCCCAGGCCCAGGATCACGGTGTCCCAGGTGTGCGCGTTCTGTCCACCGCCGTGCAGGAAGACCACCTGCGGGGCGTCGTCACCCCACTTCAGGGCGCTGACGGGTCCGGCGTCGACGCGCGCCACCGGCGGCAGCGGGCCGGTGTGGCCGATCTGCTCGGCGTTCTCGGCCAGCAGCCCGAACTCGTCGAGACCGGGCAGGGCGTCGTCGGCGACCATGCCCCGACCCTAGCGATTCGTGCACCCGCACCCGCGCTCAGCGCGGACACGGGTGCACGAACTGCGGGGAATCAGCCCTCGATGAACGTCTCGAGCGCGGCGCGGGCGACGTCGTCGGCCATCTGCTCGGGCGGGCTCTTCATCAGGTAAGCCGAGGCGGGGAGGATCGGGCCGCCGATGCCGCGGTCCTTGGCGATCTTCGCCGCACGCACGGCGTCGATGATGATGCCCGCGGAGTTCGGGGAGTCCCAGACCTCGAGCTTGTACTCCAGGTTCAGCGGCACGTCGCCGAAGGCGCGGCCCTCGAGGCGCACGTAGGCCCACTTGCGGTCGTCGAGCCACGCGACGTGGTCCGACGGGCCGATGTGGACGTTCTTGTCCTCGATCTTGCCGGCCAGCGAGCCGGTGAGGTTCGAGGTGACGGCCTGGGTCTTGGACACCTTCTTGGACTCCAGGCGCTCGCGCTCGAGCATGTTCTTGAAGTCCATGTTGCCGCCGACGTTCAGCTGGTAGGTGCGGTCGAGCGTGACGCCGCGGTCCTCGAACAGCTTGGCCATGACGCGGTGGGTGATGGTGGCGCCGACCTGGCTCTTGATGTCGTCGCCGACGATCGGGACGCCGGCGTCGGCGAACTTCTTCGCCCACTCCGGGTCGCTGGCGATGAACACGGGCAGCGCGTTGACGAAGGCGACGTTCGCGTCGATGGCGCACTGGGCGTAGAACTTGTCGGCCTGCTCCGAGCCGACGGGCAGGTAGGACACCAGCACGTCGACCTCGGCGTCCTTGAGCGCCTTGACCACGTCGACGGCCTCGGCGTCGGAGACCTCGATGGTCTCGGCGTAGTACTTGCCGATGCCGTCGAGGGTGGGGCCGCGCTGCACCACGACGTCCGTGGGCGGCACGTCGGCGATCTTGATGGTGTTGTTCTCCGACGCGTAGATGGCCTCGGAGAGGTCGAAGCCGACCTTCTTGGCGTCGACGTCGAATGCGGCGACGAACTTGACGTCACGCACGTGGTACGGCCCGAACTTGACGTGCATCAGGCCGGGGACGGTGCCGTTCTCATCGGCATCCTGGTAGTACTGGACACCCTGGACCAGCGACGACGCGCAGTTTCCTACGCCGACAATGGCGACGCGAACCTCGTTCGACATAAGACGCTCTCCTCACTCGTACTGACGGTTGCTGCGGTGGTGCGGCTGGATGCTCAGGGGTGGTCGGGCCGACCCTGGGCACCGCGTTCGGCCGCGATCAATTCGTTGAGCCACTTCACTTCGCGCTCACTGGACTCGAGCCCGAGCTGATGCAGCTGTTTGGTGTACCGATCGAAGGAGCTGCTCGCCCGTGCGATGGCGTCGCGCAACCCCTCGCGACGCTCCTCGACCTGACGACGGCGACCTTCGAGGATGCGCATCCGGGCCTCGGCGGGGGTGCGGTTGAAGAACGCCAGGTGCACGCCGAAACCGTCGTCGGTGTAATTCTGCGGGCCGGTGTCCGCGACGAGTTCGGTGAAGCGTTCCTTGCCGGCGTCGGTGAGCTGGTAGACGCGACGGGCCCGCCGCACCTTCGCCGAGCCCTCGGGCGCCGCGTCCTCGACGATGAGGCCGTCGGCCTGCATGCGTCGCAATGCGGGGTACAGCGAGCCGTAGGAGAACGCCCGAAACGCTCCCAGCAGGCCCGTCAACCGCTTGCGCAGTTCGTAACCGTGCATCGGCGACTCGAGTAGCAGTCCCAAAACGGCCAGTTCCAGCACCCGAATCACCTCCCGGTCTCCGTTGGTGTCGTCGTTAGGACGCTTCGACACCTCGCTCGTTTGTATCGAGCCGATATATTGCAGCGTACGCGAACACGTGTCAACCGTTCAGGCGACGTTCATCGTCGGGGGGTTGGCGGCCGGCGTCAGGACCGGTAGATCGCCTTCGTGCTGCCGTCGGGGTACAGCTCCAGGTAGCCGCCGCCGAACTGGGCGTTGACGTGGATCGACAGGTAGACGGCATCCGGGGTGGCGGGGTCCTCGGAGGGGCTGATCCGCAGCCACACCTCCTCGACGTCGTCGGCCTTCGCGCCCAGCGTGTCCGGGGCGCCGCGCAGGATCGCGAGCACCTTCTCGTAGTCGAACGCCGACAGGTCCACCAGGCGGTCGTCGCCGTCGAGCGCGGAGGCGTCGGTCCAGGGATCGCCCCACCCGCCGCGGTACTGGTAGCGCTGCTTGCGGCGATTGTCGGACGGGTCCGGCCGCTCCAGGTAGGCGATGTCGGGGTGGACGTCCATCTCGTAGCCCATGGTGCTGCCGAACTTCTGGCGCATCTGCTCGAACAGGCCGTTGAGGCCGTTGATCGACTGCAGCTGCTTGGGTGGCGTGAGCACCCTGGGCTGGATGCCGTCGGCCTTGGCGCCGGGGTCGCTCTGGAAGCTCAGCGGCGAACTGGTGCTGCCGTACAGCCCCCAGCCGATGCACATGCCCAGTACGACGAGGACCACGGCGGTGGCGATGCGGAAACCCAGGACGGCACCGCGAGGGGGGACCAGGGTGCGCAGGCGCGAGGGCCGGTCCAGGTCGGGCAGGCGGACCGGGGCGTCGTCGATCTGCAGGTCGGACACCAGCGAGCGCAGGTCGCCGAGCGTCGTGGCGCCGGTCGCCAGCGCGACCCGGGTGCGGTGTTCCTCCATCGAGAGCTGGCCGTCGGCCAGGGCGCTGTCCAACACCTGACAGGTGTCGTTGCGGTCGGAGTCCTTCGCCCGCGTCGCTGGTGTCTGCCGCGTCGCCACGCGGTGATCTTAAGAGGCGGCCGCCCGAGAATGCGTCGCCGTCGGTGCAGAACGCGCGGACGACCGTGGCCGAGGCGTGACGGAGTCGGCCTTTCGCTCCCGCGGCGCCGACGTACTCTGGACGGCGTGCGATTGCAGAGACAGGTGGTGGACTACGCGCTTCGGCGCCGGTCCCTGCTGGCCGAGGTGTACTCGGGGCGCACCGGCGTCTCCGAGGTCTGCGACGCGAACCCCTATTTGCTGCGAGCCGCGAAGTTCCACGGTCGACAGAGTTCGGTGATGTGCCCGATCTGCCGCAAGGAGCAGCTCACGCTGGTGTCCTGGGTGTTCGGCGATCACCTCGGCCCGGTATCCGGGTCCGCCCGCACCACCGAGGAATTGGTGCTGTTGGCGGCGCGGTTCGACGAGTTCGCGGTACACGTCGTGGAGGTCTGCCGAACGTGCAGCTGGAACCACCTGGTGAAGTCCTACGTGCTGGGAGCCCCGAAGCCACCGAAGGCCAAGGGCACACGCACTCGAGCGGCGCGCTCCAAGGCGCGCACCGCCAGTGAATAGCGAGAGGCCACACAGCAGGTCAGCCGACGACGTCCCCCGCGGGTCCGTGGCCGGCGGTGCTGGGCCCACACCCCCCGCGAGCGCCGGCCCGCAGCGGCCTGCCGTGCCCACCCCGC
>NZ_JBYVYK010000074.1:0-18612 GCF_058148405.1 Mycobacterium sp. DHQP2018-32-09
GCACCGCCCGCAGGCGACGTGCCGCCGCCCGCCGGTCCCGCCCCCGGCCCGGTGCTGCCGCCACCGGCCTGACCCGGGGACGACACGTGACCGTGCGGATGAGCCCGCAGCGGTTCGAGGAGTTGGTGTCCGACGCCCTCGACCTGATCCCCCAGAAGCTGGCGGCCGCGCTCGACAACGTCGTGGTGCTCGTCGAACCCCGCAACGCCGACGAACCCGACCTGCTGGGCATCTACGAGGGCGTCGCGCTCACCGAACGCGACTCCTCCTACGGCGGCTCGCTCCCCGACGCGATCTTCATCTACCGCGACGCCCTGCTGGACATCTGCGAGACCGAACAGGACGTCGTCGACGAGGTGACCATCACCGTCATCCACGAGATCGCCCACCACTTCGGCATCGACGACGAGCGGTTGCACGAACTCGGCTGGAGCTGACCCGGACGACGCCGGCACGCGTGGCGACCTTGATCCGTCGGTGCCCGGTGGGATCATCGAGACATGACCGATGATTGTCGTCGGTGCGCCGGCGAACTCGCCCACTGCCACGGCACCGTCATCGCCCACGCGGCGGGCCGCCCGGAATGCACCGAACCCGATTGCGTCACCCCGGAATCCGCGCACGACCTGCGTATCGACTGCGCCGCGGTGGCCTGCGGGTGCGACGAGCGCGTCAGCCCATCGGGTCGACGCTCGGCGTGACGTCCTGCCCGGACCGCACCTGCGGTTCGGGCGCGAACGGCGGCGTCAGATCGCCCCACTGCACACAGCTCCAGCGCCCGTCGGTGACGGGGCTGAGCACCACGCACTGCGTGTTGGCCAGGTGGTGCTCGACGGCGAAACCGCCGTCGACGCCGGCCAGCACCGACGACACCAACCGGATGGCCGCGCCGTGGCTCACCACCACGACGTCGCCCTGCCACGCGTCGTCGTCGAGATAGCGCATCCGCAGCTGCGTGAGGGTCGGCAGGTAGCGGTCCAGCACCTCGGCGCCGGTCTCCCCGCCAGGCACGCGTTCGTCCAGGTCCCCGAGCAGCCAGCGGTCGTAGACGCCGTGGAAGTGGTCGATGGCCTCCTGGTCGTTGCGGTTCTCCAGGTCACCCGCCTGCACCTCGTAGATGCCGTCGAGTTCCACCGGGGACAGGTCGCGGCCGGAGGCAAGGCCACCGGCGATACCGCCCGCCGTCTGCACCGCGCGCAGCGCCTGCGAGTGCGCCACCAGGCCCACCGGATGCGACCAGGACGCGGCGAACTCCCGCGCCTGCCGATGCCCCAGATCGGTCAACGCGGCGCCCGGGGGCACCGTGTCCAACCGCCGAGCGACGTTGCCGTGCGACTGCCCGTGCCGGACCAGGACCAGTCGACCCGTCATCGTTCACCCCTGCGCAGACCCTCGAGCCAGCGCACCGCCTCGTCGTCGCACGGGGGCACCGCGCCCGCCGCCGTACCCGTCGGCCAGGAACCCAGATATCGCACGCTCTGACAACGACGGTGCAGCGCCTGAAGTGCCTGAGCGACGGCGTCGTCGTCGACGTGGCCGACGCAGTCGAGATAGAAGACGTAGGTGCCCAGCTCGACGCGGGTGGGCCGGGACTCGATGCGGGTGAGGTCGATGTCGCGGATCGCGAACTCCGTCATCGCGGCCACCAGCGCGCCGGGCACGTTGTGCAGTCCGAGGATCACCGAGGTCCGGTCGGCGCCGGTGCGGGCCGGCGGCGGCCCGGGCGGCCCTGCCAGCACGAACCGCGTCCGCGCGTTGGGTTCGTCGACCACGCCCGCCGCCACGGTGTCCAACGCGAGCAGTTCGGCGGCCGACGCGGTGGTGACCGCCGCGTCGGCCCGTCCCGCGGCGACGTCCTCGGCGGCCGCCGCGTTGGAGATCGCGGGCACCACGGTGGCGTGTGGCAGGTTCTCGGCCAGCCAGCGTCGCACCTGACCCGCCGCGACGGGGAACGCCGCGACGGTGCCGACGTCGGCCGCGCGGGTGCCGGGCCGCACGGCGATGCTGAACGCGACGTCGAGCGTCAACTCGGCGCGGATCTGCAGGGGGGCGCCGAAGGTCAGGCTGTCGAGGGTGGGGAACACCGACCCCTCGATGGAGTTCTCGATGGGCACGCAGGCGAAGTCGGCGCTGCCGTCCCGCACGGCGTCGAGCGCGGCGGGCGTGCTGACGGTGGGCAGCGCCTGCAGCGCACCCGCGCCGGGGACGAGACCCGTGGCGGCCATGCGATCCAACGCGGCCTGCGTGAAGGTTCCGCGCGGTCCGAGGTAAGCGACGCGGGGCACCCGACAACCCTAGCGGGTCGGGGGCGGGGTACCGGTTGCCTCGCGCTCACCCACGTCGGCGGTTGCGCAATTCGGTGAGGCTAGCCTAAGTTAGGGTTACCTCACCGACTGGAAGGCCACGGATGACCATCCCACAGACCGCCACGGTGGCACCCACCACCGCCGAACGCATCCGCAGCGCATGCATCCGCGCGGGCGGCGCCATCGTCGCCGTCGAGGGCATCGACCCCACACCCACGCCGGTGCACCACCTCCTCGCCGACGGCTCCTTCGCGATCACCGTCCCGGCCGCAGGTCCCCTCGCCGCACAGCTGGTCGGCGCGGGCGCCGCCGGCCTGCAGGCCGTCCTCGAGATGACCGACTACTCCCCGCTGCCCCTGCGCGAACCGGTGCGCTCGCTGGTCTGGACGCGCGGCCGCCTGCACCACGTCCCGGCGCGCGACGTCGGCGGCCTGCTGGACCTCGTCGCCGCCGAACACCCCAACCCCGCACTGCTGCAGGTGAACACCACGGCCGACGAGACACCCACCGACGCCGGCGACACGCCCTACGCCCTGGTGCGGTTGGAGATCGACTCCGTCGTCGTCGCCGACTCCACGGGTGCGGAGGCGGTGAACCTGCCCACGCTGCTCGCAGCCGAGCCCGACCCCTTCTGTGCGCTGGAGTCCGGTTGGCTGCAACACCTCGAGTCCGCCCACCGCGACGTCGTCGACCGCCTCGCCGAACGGCTGCCCGCGTCGTTGCGCCGCGGACACGTGCGCCCGCTCGGGCTGGACCGCTACGGCGTGCAGCTGCGGGTCGAGGACGTCGACGGCGACCACGACGTCCGGCTGCCCTTCACCACACCCGTCGACGACGTCACCGCGCTGAGCCGGGCGATCCGGGTCCTGCTCGGCTGCCCCTTCCTCAACGGACTGCGCGCCCGCCGCATCTGAGCGCTCGACCACTACCGTGGCTCGCGTGACCGAGCCGTCCGACGACTTCACCGCGCCGCCGCAGCGCACCGTGCGCATCGAGATCGCGGTCGTCCTGGCGGTGACGTTCGGGCTGTCGGCATACACCGCGCTGCTGCGCCTCACCGAGGCCGTCATCCTCGGGCTGTCGGGGCGCACCGTCGCGCTCAACCCGCGCCGGTCCGAGGTCGACCTCATCGACCTGGGACTCAACCTCGCGTCGGTGTTCCAGCTGCTCGCATGGGGCGGCCTGGGTCTCTACCTGCTGTGGCGCAGCGGAATCGGGCCGGCGCGCGTGGGGCTCGGCCGGTTCCGGCTGCGGCCGGACCTGCTCGGCGGACTCGGGCTGGCCGCGCTCATCGGCATCCCCGGACTGGGCCTCTACGTCCTCGGCCGCCTGCTCGGCATCGGCGTCAACGTCCAGCCCGCCGAACTCAACAGCACCTGGTGGCACGTCCCCGTCCTCGTCGCCATGGCGTTCGCGAACAGCTGGGCCGAGGAGATCATCGTCGTCGGCTTCCTGATGACGCGGCTACGGCAACTGCGGTTCTCGCCCGTCGGCGCGCTCGTCACCGCGAGCGTGCTGCGTGGCCTCTACCACCTCTACCAAGGGTTCGGCGCCGGTGTCGGCAACGTCGTCATGGGGCTGGTGTTCGGCTACGTCTGGCAGCGCACCGGCAGGCTGTGGCCGCTCATCGTCGCCCACGCCGTGATCGACGTCGTCGCGTTCGTCGGCTACGCCCTGCTCGCGCCACACCTGCGCGAGTGGCTCCCGTGAGCCGCGACGGCCGTACATTCGTCTGGTGACGCGCCCACCCGAACCACCGCGGCGGCGACCCCCGCCGCGGGAGGACCCGCAGGTGATCCGGCGCGACCCCCAGTTTCGACCCGGTCCGCCACTCCCTCCGCGGCAACCCGCACCCCCGCAGCCCGCACCCCGCAGGCCAGTGCCCAGACCCCCGGCGCGTCCGGCCGCCCCGGTGCCGCCCCGGCCACTCCCACCACGATCCCGCACGCCCCCACCGCCGGCCCCGCCCCCACCGGCGTCACCGCGCCCCACCCCGCCACCGCCGAAGGCCGCCAGGCCACGACGCCGGCGCCACTGGGGACGCCTGCTGCTCGTGATCCTCCTGCTGCTGGCGAGCACCCTCGTCGGCACGGGCTACTGGATCGATACCTCGCTGCGACGCGTCCCCGCCCTCGGCGACTACCCCGAGCGGCCCGCCGCGGGTCGCGGCACGACGTGGCTGCTCGTCGGTTCCGACAGCCGGTCACAGTTGACGCCCGAGGAGCAGGCCGAGCTGACCACCGGCGGCGATCTCGGAACCGGCCGCACCGACACCATCCTGCTCGTGCACGTGCCGCGCCTCGGCTCGACCGAGCCCACCACCATGGTGTCGGTCCCCCGCGACTCCTACGTCGACATCCCCGACCACGGCACGGACAAGATCAACGCCGCGTTCTCGGTGGGGGGCGCGCCGCTGCTGGTGCGCACCGTCGAACAGGCCACCGGACTGCGCCTGGACCACTACGCCGAAATCGGGTTCGAAGGATTCGCCCAGCTGGTCGATGCCGTCGGCGGCGTCACGATGTGCCCGACGCAGCCCATCGACGACCCCCTCGCCGGGATCTCGCTGCCCGCCGGCTGCCAGGATTTCGACGGTCGCACCGCGCTCGGCTTCGTGCGGTCGCGCGCCACGCCGCGCGCCGATCTCGATCGCATGGTGCACCAACGACTGTTCATGTCGGCACTGGTGCAGCGGGCCACCAGCGCGGCGGTGCTGGCCAACCCGCTGCGGTGGTACCCCATGGCCCACGCGGCCGCGGGCACGGTCACCGTCGACGACGACACGCACGTCTGGGATCTGGCGCGGCTCGCCTGGGCGCTGCACGGCGACATGACCACCACCACGGTGCCCATCGGCGAATTCACCAGCAGCGACGTCGGGTCGGTCGTGGTGTGGGACGACGCCGCCGCCCGCCAACTGTTCGACGCGTTGGCCACCGACCAGCCCGTGCCCCGCGAGGCCCTCGACACCACGCCGCCGGGCTGACGCGACCGCCCCGGCAGCAAACGTCGCGACCGTCGGCACCCATGGCAGCAAACCAAGCCTTACCTGTGCGAGCCACCTCACAGCGCCACCGGCAAGCTTAGGGAACGCTCGCCTCAATAAGGTCAACCTTCGATGACAATGGCTCCTGACCTGCACTATCGTCTTCGCCATGACCGATTCGTCGCATCTCGATACCAAGTTCAACCACCTGCTGCAGGAGCAGATCCGCAACGAGTTCGCGGCGTCCCAGCAATACATCGCAGTCGCGGTGCACTTCGACGGCGAAGACCTCCCCCAGCTGGCCAAGCTCTTCTACGCCCAAGCCGTCGAGGAGCGCAACCATGCCATGATGCTCGTGCGCTACCTGCTGGATCGCGACGTCGAGGTGGAGATTCCCGGCATCGACGCGGTCCGCAACGCGTTCGCCGCCCCGATCGACGCCCTGCGGTTGGCGCTCGACCAGGAGCGCACCGTCACCGAGCAGATCACCCGACTGGCCGCCGTCGCCCGCGACGAGGGCGACTACCTCGGCGAGCAGTTCGTGCAGTGGTTCCTCAAGGAACAGGTCGAGGAGGTCTCGACCATGACCACGCTGGTCCGCGTCGCCGAACGCGCCGGCGACGACCTCTTCCACCTCGAGGACTTCGTGGCCCGCGAGATCACGGCTGCGGAATCCGACCCGACGGCACCCACCGCCGCCGGCGGCGCGATCTGACCCGCTAACCCGGTTGCGAGTCGGGCCTGTCGACGGCCCCGGTCAGGCCCGACTTCAACCATTCCTTGGTGCGGCCCGGGTGATTCGTGGCCACCCATGCCACGCCGACGTCGCGGCAGTACCGCACGTCCTCGTAGTGGTCGACGGTCCAGCAGTACAGCGCACGCCCGTTGGCCGCGGCCCGGTCGACGAGTTCGGGATGTTCGCGCAGCGTCCCGATGGACGGACCGACGGCCGTCGCCCCCACCGTCGTCGCCGCACTTCCCCCGAGGTACCGCGACGTCTCCCCCAACAGCACGGTGGGCAGCATCGGCGCCGCACGCCGGATGCGCCACACCGCGGCGGCCGAGAACGACATCACCACGGCGCGCGCCAGGTCCGCCGACGCCGGAGACGCGATGCCGTAGCGGTGCAGCAGGGCCAGGACCTTGCTCTCGACGAGCGCGCCGTAGCGCACCGGGTGCTTGGTCTCCACGAAGATCTTCACGGGCCGGTTCCAGTCGAGGACCATCGACACCAGGTCCTCGAACGTCAGCAGCCCCGTCTCGCCCTGTCCGCCGCCCGGATGCCAACCGCCGTAGTCGAGGTCCCGGAGTTGCGCGAGCGTCATCTCGCTGACGACGCCCGTCCCGTCGGACGTGCGGTCGACCTTGCGGTCGTGCACGCAGACCAGGTGTCCGTCCCGCGTCAGACGCACGTCGCATTCGACCCCGTCGGCCCCTTCGCGCAGCGCCAGGTCGTACGCGGCGACGGTGTGTTCGGGTCGGTCGGCCGACGCCCCCCGGTGTGCGACCACGAAGGGATGCCCGCCGAGGGATGCGTCGTCCGCGCTCACGACGTCAATGCTGCCGGTTCTCGCGGCGCACCTTCAACCGGTGCGCCGGATTCGTCCCCGCCGTCCGGCGTGGGACGGGCCCCCGCGTCCGACTCGTCGACACCGTCGTCGATCGGCACCATCACCCAGCGGTGGGTGGGCCGGTCGACGGGGCTGCGTTCGAACCCCTGGAACACCCGGAAGGCCAGCGTCAGCGTCGCCAGACACAGCAAGTACGCCACGATGGTGGTCACCGTGTTGTTGGCGATGCCCTGCGGGTCCCTGGTGAAGCTGGTGGCGAAGGCCCAGATGGTGAGCACGTAGCTGAACACCCAGGCGCACCACCACACGCCGATGTCCCGGCGCAGCAGCGACGTGCGGTTCTCCACGCGTGCGAGTTCGGTGACGTAGACGGGCGCCAGCAGCAGGTTGGCCAGCGGCGCCAGACAGCCGATCCGGATCTCCCACGCCGACCGCGGGTCCGGCACGCCACCGACGGCGTAGGCCGCGCCGCGGCGGCCCACCAGCCAGTTGGCGAACACCACGAAGCAGGCCCCCACGGCGAACAGGGCGATGACGCTCATCGCCACACCGAGCCACGTCGCCGCCCCGGCGATCAGGGGATGCAGCAGCACGGACCGGTTGACGAGCAGCAGGACGTAGCGCACGACGTGCAGGAAGGCAGTGACCAGCAGCGCCAGCGCGGCGATCGCGAACGCCAGCCGCACCGTGTTGGGCGCCGGACCACTACGGGGCGCCGTGGCGTCGACCGGTGCGGCCGACGGGTCGTCGAAGTGTTGGGCCAGACCCCATCGCGGGATGACCGAGTAGCGCGGGGTCGGCCCGAGCGGCGGGTTCCCGCGTCGCGGCGGCGGGGCCGAGCCGGGGCGCACCGCGATCCAGCGGTAGCCGGCGGGCAGTCGCGGCGGCGTACCCCCGGGGCCGGAGGTGGGGCGTTGGTTCCAGCCCTGCTCGGCGGCGTCCGGGATGGGGGCCAGCAGCGCGCCCTGGCAGCGCGGGCACCAGCTGCGCTGGCGGTCGCGAACGTTCCACCGCGTCCCGCAGCGCGAACAAGCCTGGATCACCCGACCAGCCTACGACGCTCAGACCGTGCCGACGTCGCCGTCGTCGGTGACGACGGGCCGTCCCGCGCCCGCCCAGGCCAGCATGCCGCCGGTGACGTTGATGGGCTCGAAGCCGTTGCGGGCCAGATATTGCGCCACGCGCAGCGACCGGCCGCCGGCATGGCAGACGACGTACAGCGTGGCTTCGCCGTCGATCTCCGACATTCGCGCAGGCACGTCGCCCATGGGGATGTGCTGGGCACCCTCGACGTGTCCCCGCTGCCACTCGTCGTCCTCGCGGACGTCGAGCAGGACCGTGCCGTTGGCACCGCCGTCGAACTCCGTCGGGACGTCGGCGACGTCGGCGTGCCCGATCAAGCCCTCGTCGTCCACGGCCTCCACCTCTCGATCGACATGTGATCAGACTGGCACGACGGCGCCGCCCGAGACCACCCCGAGGTCCACCCCAAGGCCACCCCGAGGCCGATGAGCCGGACCGTGGTATGCACGCCGCGGGACCCGGCACGACGAGCAATCTCAGAGCTATCCACAGTTTCCACAGGTTCATCCACAGGCCGCCACCGGTGCCGATGCGCGCTGAACCGCACAAACCGTGAATTGGCTGAAATTTACTGGGGATGAACCTGGCTCCGTACCCACCCGCGATCAACAACAAACCTTCGATCCGAGCGAACTCGTGACGGTGCCGGCCGGCCATCGGTCGTCCCAGCGGCGCCACGGCTGGTTTCGTGGCAGGCAGCGGCCGTTGCGGGCATCGATTTCACCCCGCCTCGCGATCGGGCTATGATCGTCGGCACTTACCCATGTTGTGATCGATCTCACTGGGGGACACATTGCTCGTGCAGGTCAGGAGTTGCTGATGGCATCGCATTCGATGGGCCCGTATCCGGCCATGCCCCCCGAATGGAACTCGCCGTCGCCGATCTACACCCGCAACCAGATGGTGGCGTGCTTGCGCGCCGGCGTCATCGCGCTGGCGCTTCTCGGCATCCTGGCCTGTCTCGTCCTGTTCTGATCACGCTGCGCCGTTCGGGTAGTCCGCGCCGGGGTAGTCCGCGCCGTCGCCGGGTATGACTTCCGTACGCGCACGCGTTCTTGCGGTGTGCGCACGCATGGAGCAAGGTGGAAACCGATCTTGACGTTGGGACCCCCGAGGTTGGTCCCACCGCGCTTCACCGATCACCTAGGGAAGGAAATTCGTGGCTGAGTACACACTGCCGGATCTGGACTACGACTACGGCGCACTGGAGCCGCACATCTCCGGTCAGATCAACGAGCTCCACCACAGCAAGCACCACGCCACCTACGTCAAGGGTGTGAACGACGCGGTCGCGAAGCTCGAGGAGGCGCGCGCGGCAGGCGATCACGCCGCGATCTTCCTCAACGAGAAGAACCTGGCATTCCACCTCGGCGGCCACGTCAACCACTCGATCTGGTGGAAGAACCTGTCCCCCAACGGTGGCGACAAGCCGACCGGCGAGCTGGCCGCGGCCATCGACGACCAGTTCGGGTCGTTCGACAAGTTCCAGGCACAGTTCACGGCTGCCGCCAACGGGCTGCAGGGTTCGGGGTGGGCCGTGCTCGGTTACGACACGCTCGGCAACAAGCTGCTCACCTTCCAGCTGTACGACCAGCAGGCCAACGTTCCGCTGGGCATCATTCCGCTGCTGCAGGTCGACATGTGGGAGCACGCGTTCTACCTGCAGTACAAGAACGTCAAGGCCGACTACGTGAAGGCATTCTGGAACGTGGTCAACTGGGCCGACGTGCAGGACCGTTTCGCCAAGGCCACCTCGAAGGGCAACGGGCTGATCTTCGGCTGATCCTCGGTCACCGGGTGTCCCGGGACATCGCCTCGAGCGAAGGGGTGTCGTGCAGCGCACGGCGCCCCTTCGTCGTGTCGCGGGTCGCGCCCCGGCCCGCATGTAACGAATGCGTGGCGAGCACTCGCGCCCACTTGCGTGCCAATACCGCACTGGCTCATGCTTTTCCGACGTACGTCGGCGCCGCTGCCGTGGGCCGGGGACGGAGACGAGGTGGACATGGGACGTGATCGAGCCGTGGAGATCTCTCCCTTCCACGCCGGCGGCTGCCTCAAGGGCTTCGTCGTGTCCGGACGCTGGCCGGAATCCACGAAGGAATGGGCACAGCTGCTGATGGTCGCGGTGCGGGTGGCCTCCTTGCCGGGCCTGCTGCCCACGACCACGATCTTCGGCGTGCGGGAGGAACTTCCCGATGCGCCGGCTCCGGGCACCGTGGGACTGGTGTTGGCCGAGGGCACCGTCGTGGGGTCGTCGGCGGTGCCACCGGGTCACTTCGCGGATCATCAACCGCCCGCGCTGCTGATGTTGCATCCGCCGTCGGAGACCATGCCGTCGCTGCCGGAGTGCGCGGGCGCCGCGTCGGGCTGCGTGCTGCTCCCCGGGCTGCCCCACCTCGGCCTGGAGCACCGGGCGGCGTGGGTGGAGGCGGAGTCCGACGGCACCGTGACGTCGATGGTGAGCCGCGTGGGCGTGGACCCCATCAGCCATCCCGATACCGCGATCCTCGCGATGCTGCTGGCCGCCTGATCCGACGACGTTGCTGCCGATCCGCACCGATCGGTAGGCGTCGCACTGCCCACCCGCCCTCGCGCCGCGGAGCTGGATCTTGCCAGCGACCAGTGGCGCGGCGCATGGCTACTGCCCAAACCCCGCTGGGCGCCGATCAATGCATCTGCAAGCATGCCATTTGCGCTGGGCCAAGGGTGTGCCATCAGCAATCTCACCGCAAGCTCGTAGAGTTGGAGAGCAAATTCTGCATCCGATGCGCACGCCACGGCCAGGACGTAGCGGTGGGTGATCAGTGTGGAAGTTGTGACGCCTGCGTAGATTTTTCAGCCTCGGGCAAAACAACGAATGCGTCAGTATTTGCTTAGCCGAAGACGTCCGGTACCTCGACGAATTTTCCCGGAACCGCTGCTAGAGGCCTTGTCCCGCATACCCCCGCGGTCATCGCGACGACTTTTCGGTGGTTTGCACTTGGCTCTCGTCGCATCACTCGCTACGATGATCAGCAAATACGACGCCTGAACGCCCGTTCGTACGGTCAAGTGGAGGATTATTCGATGAGCATGACGTTTAGCGCCCGGCTGAACCGGTTGTTCGACACGGTTTACCCGCCCGGACGCGGACCGCACACCTCGGCTGAGGTGATCGCAGCGCTCAAGGCCGAGGGTGTCACGATGTCGGCGCCGTACCTGTCGCAGCTGCGTTCAGGCAACCGCACCAATCCCTCCGTGGCGACCATGGCCGCACTTGCCAACTTCTTCCGCATCAAGCCGGCGTACTTCACCGACGACGAGTACTACGAGAAGCTCGACAAGGAGCTGACCTGGCTCGCCAACATGCGTGACGAGGGCATCCGCCGGATTGCGGCCAGGACCGTCGGCCTGTCCCCCGAAGCCAAGCAGGACCTCGTGGAGAAGGTCGACGAGCTGCGTCGGCAAGAGCACCTCGACGATTAGCCGGGACGGTGCCGCCCGACGGAAGTCCGGCGGCACCGCGAAAATTGACTTAAAGGTCAATTAGCGGACGACAACCTCCACGGCACCATCCAGGCGACGGTATTGGTCGGCGATCGCGAGGATCCACTCCCGGTCGGAGAGTGCGGCGGGCTGCCGTAGCCACGTGGGGCCGGGGAATGCGGCGTGGGCCGCCTCGCGGTCACCCTCACGGCCGGCGTGGATCCACTCCGCCACCCGTCGGGCCTGCAGCTCCGGGCTCACCTCGTCGGCATCGGGATCCGCGAAGGATCCGGCGTCGCGGCCGTGCAGCACGTCGGTGGCCTCCAGGTAGAGGGCATCCGAGATCAGCGACATCTGCTCGGCCACCCGGAACAGCAGCGGACCGCGAGGACGCACGCCGATCCCGATGTTCGGCTGGCGCCGGCTCAACTCACCGAGCAGCGGCTGGATGATGCGAAGCTCCCGGCGGGCGCCGAACCAGTCCTCGACGGTGGGCAGCAGCGAGCCGCTCGCCACCACCAGCATCGCGCATCCCAGCAGCGTCGCCGCCGACCCCACTCCGATGAACCTGGTGTTGCCGACGGCCCGCAGCAGGAAGAACGCGCTCGCCAAGACGATGAGCGCGATGCCGATCGTGAAGAGGAACAGCGCCCTGCCACGCCGGGTGCGGTTCGAGTGCCGCATACCGGCCCACGCGACCAGTGTCAGTGCCAGCAGGACGTAGAGCAGCGGCAGCAGCCACGTGGCGCCCGAGCCGAGGTTGCGCCGCAGGTACTCCTCGGGCGACATCTCGGGCTGCTGGGGCGACGTGAAGAACGTGACCAGGGTCAGGAGCACGATCACCGCGGCCACGGCGTACTGCACGATCGCGATGCGCCGCACGGTGTGGGGTTGGCGCGCCGACGACGCCGACGTGATCATCACGCAGCTGCCCGCGGCGCACACCACCAGCGCCACCTGGCTGAGCACCGTCGAGACGTTCGGCCAGCGCAACACCGTGTCGATGAGCAAGGTGAGGGGCTGCCAGTTGAGCGCCGCCACCAACCCCAGGTTGCCGAGCGCCAAGATCATGGCGGCGCTGACGAGTGACTGCTTGTTGACCAGTGCCCAGCCGATCCGCAGACCGGTCGCAAGACCCAGGAGGCCGGCAATGACCCAGACGATCAACCAAACGCCTCTCCGAGCCGGACCTGCACGATCGACGATCGGTCGGACGGCAGTCGGCCCAGACGATAGATGAGCAGGGCGGCGAAGTCCTCGGCCTCCTGCTCGGCCTCCGCCCCGCTCGGCCCCATGCACCCCGTGCGCTGGTTGAGCATGTAGCCGATGAGGTCACTGCTGGCGAGTTCGACGGCGTCGCGGGCGGCCTCGGTCACCGAGATTCCCTCGTGCCCCAGCACCAGGTGGCCGAGTTCGTGGGCGAGCGTGCGATCTCCTGCGGGCAGCCCACGCTGGATGAGGAACACGTCGTGCTCGGCGTACTGGCGCCACTGCCCGCACACGCCGGCGGGAAGGTCGGCCATCTCCAGCTCGATGGGCCGGCCGCGGTGGTCGGCTACGGCCTCGATCAGCCGACCCAGTGACACCTCACCTCGTCTTGGGGCGAGATCGAGTACCTCGTTGACCGCGCGCGTGACACGGCGGCTGGCCGGCATCTCCACCCCCTGCTCGACGACTTTCCTTGACGACTTTCCTTGACGACTTCCCTCTGCGACGGTGCCTCACCGTGACTCCGCGTCGGCACCGGGCCTCGCGGCGGGTTCGGTGTCAGCTCATGAAGCGGGCCGGGCCGCTGGCGCTCACGGATCTGCCGGCACGCGCCTGGCGGTATCCGATGAGCCCGCCGGCGCCGGTCAGCACCAGGATCCCCGTGACGCCCGGAACGGCGACGGCCGCGACCTGACCGATGCCCGCCGCGCGCAGGTAGTCGACGTAGCCCATGCGATAGGTGGGCGCGGGAAGCAATTCGTTGCTGACGGGCGTCGCCGGGGGAAGCGTCCGTCGCGGCGCCTGCGGCGGTTCCACGGCCGGCGGGGTGCCGCCTGCTTCGACCGGCGTGGGCGGCGTCTGCGGAGCGGGCAGCAGGCGTGGCCCGGCGAGGCCGGGAGCGACCGGGACCGCGCCGCCCCCGCCGGCGCCGGGTGCCGTTCCGGCGCCGGGTACGGACGGCAGCGTGACGGGAAGCGTCAGGGACGTGAACGGGAAGTCCGCGGCGGCGTTGGCCAAGCCCGTCACGATCTGCAGCAGGGGGTCGGTGATGGTCTGCAGCGCGGGGACCACCTGACCGAGCAGGGGAATCTCCAACGGCGGCAGCTGCGGCAGGGGACCGAAGGGAGTCTGGCCCAGACTTCCGTTGCTGCCCTGGGTCTTTCCCGGCAGGGTGGGCACGAGGCTGGCCCACCACGACAGCGGCCAGGACAGCTGCTCGGCGGTCGGCGCCGGCGTGGCACCGGGATCCGTGGTGCTCGGCACCGCCGTCTTGACGGTGGTGCCGCCGCTGCCTGCGGTCTTGTCCTCCGGCAGCGGCGCGGTGGCATCGACGCCGTCTGCGGCTTGACCGGCGTCGGCCGGATTGGCGGCCGGGACCGGGATCGGGAGCGACGGCACCGCCAGCGCGGGCAGCGTCATCGCCGGGAGCGTCACGTCCGGCAGGGCGAGTTCGGGCGTGGCGGGCGCCCCAGAAACCGGGGCCGCCGGGGCCGCCGGGGCCGTGGTCACGTCGCCCTCGGGCGTGGCGCTGGGTTGCGTGGTAGCCGTCGTCGGACTCGTCGAAACTTTGCTGGGGGTGGTGGGCCTTGACCCGAAGGACGGCAGTCTGGGGAGCCCGATGGATCCCAGGCCGGGGATCGTCAGGTCGCGACCGCTGCCGACGGTGGACGTAGGCCGCGAACCGCCCGTCGCCGGGGTGTTGGCAGAGCCGTTGGAGCTACCGGTCGTGGACCCCGTGCCGGTCCCGGTGCCCGTGGTGCCGCCGGTCTTGCTGCCGCCGGTCTCGCCGCCTGCTGACGTCCCGCCTCCGGTACCGCCGTCGGAGCTGCTGGACCCGCCGTCACCCGAGGCGCCGCCGTCGGGGCTGGCAAACGCCAGCGCGGCACTGCCACCAGTGACGAACAGGCCCGACGCGACCAAGCAGGCCGCGGCGGCGATGCGAACTCGCGAAGACATGACGTCACCACCTCTCACGTGACCGGATACGGGCGAACGGTGCACCTCCGTAGATTGTTGCACGAGCTGGCCGAACTGTTTGCTGGTGCGCGGAACCGATCCGATTCGAATGGCCCGGGACGGGCGTACGGGCGCCCCGACGATAGTGTGGGGCCTCACCAGCAGTCAGTCACTCGCGCTGGGGTTTCTTCGTACACGACCGGGAGGCAGCCGGGATGGGCCTGTTCAGACGGCGCAAGAGCCGCGCCACCCGCCGGGCCGAGGCCCGCGCCATCAAGGCGAAGGCCAAGCTCGAGGCGCGGCTGGCGGCCAAGAACGACACGCGCCGGCTCAAGGCGCAGATCAAGCGGGAACGCGCGGCCATCAAGGCCGGGCTCAAGGCCCAGCGGGACAGTGACCGGGCGGCGCTGAAGGTGGCCGAGACGCAGCTGAAGGCGGCGCGCGAGGGAAAGTTGTTCTCGCCGAGTCGCATCCGCCGGGTACTGAGTGTCGCGCGGCTGCTGGCGCCCGTCGTGGTCCCGGTGGCCTACCGCGCGTCCATCGCCGCTCGCGGCGCCCTCGACCAGCGGCGCGCCGAGCGTCTCGGGGTGCCGCTGAGCCAGGTCGGTCAGTTCTCCGGCGTCGGCGGTGCACTGTCGGCCCGCATCGCCGGTGCCGAGCGGTCGTTGCACGAGGTGGTGGAGAAGAAGCCGCGGGACGCCGAGACCAAGCAGTTCGCGGCGGCCATCACCGACCGCCTCACCGACCTGTCCGCGGCCATCGCGGCCGCAGAGAACATGCCCGCCGCACGGCGCCGGGCCGCGCACTCGGCCATCGCCGAACAGCTCGACGGCATCGATGCCGACCTGATGGCCCGTCTGGGCCTCGTCTAGCGCCACGTCCCGTGGCCACCCGCTCGACCTCACCGACGGCGCCGCTGCGCGCCGCCGCGGTGGGGTCGACGACGGCCACGCTGTCGGCTGCCGGCCACGCGCTGGGCGGCGGCGGCCTGCCGTCGGGCGCGGTGTCCGTTCAGCTCGCGCTGGTGGGACTGGCGTGCGCGGGTGTGACGCTGCGCGGGGCGGGCCGCTTCCTGCAGCTGCTGGCGGTGCTGACCGTCGGGCAGGTGGTGGGCCACGTGCTGTCGACGGTGTCCGGTCACCACATGGGGCCGGTGCCGGGAGAGCGGTTCGCTGCCGGCGACGGCGTGACGATGCTGGCGTGGCACGCGGTGGCGGTGTCGTGCGCAGCCGCGTTGATCGCCGTCGGCGAGGCCTCCTGCCGGGCGCTGTCGCACGCGCGCAAGGCCATGACGCCGCCCGCGTCGCACCCCGTGGCCGATGCGGCGCCGTCGCCGCTGCCGCGCCGGGAGCACCCGCAGCGTTCGATCCTGCTTCTCACCGCCTCGCTGTCGCATCGCGGGCCACCGGTCGCCGTGCAGTACTGACCGATCCTCGTAGCGACTACCCAAAGGCACCTCTCATCATGCGATTCACCCATCGCGCGCCCTCGCGCGCGCTCTTCACCGTGGCCGCCGCCGGCGCGGCCGCCACCCTGGGCATGGCGGCGTCGCTGGCGTTCGGCGCCGGCGTCGCCGCGGCGCACGTGCACGTCGACGCCGACGACGCCGCCCCCGGCAGTACCGCGGTACTGCAGTTCCGAGTCCCCGGCGAATCCGACGACGGCTCGCTGACCACGGTGTTCAGCGTTGCGCTGCCGAGCGTGGCGTCGGCGCGCACCGAGGTCATGCCCGGCTGGTCCGCGCGGCTGGATCGTGACGCCGCTGCGGGCACGGTGCGCGCGGTCACCTGGACCGCGGCGCCGGGTACGGGCATCGCGGCCGACCAGTTCGCGGTGTTCCGGGTCTCGGTGGCGCTACCGGACGCGACGTCGGTGACGTTGCCCGCGACGCAGACGTACTCCGACGGCAAGGTGGTGCGGTGGGATCAACCGCCGCTGCCCGGTGGCGGCGAGCCCGACTACCCGGCTCCCGTCCTGAACCTGACGGCGGCCGCGTCCGGGGACGACGATCACGGCGGCCACTCGATGCCCTCCGCGCCGTCGGGGACGCCGCCGACCGCCGACGCCGGTTCGGCCCAGCCTGCCGGATCGGGGGTGGCCGGATCCGGGGTGGCCGACGACACCGCCCGCTGGCTGGCGGGCGGAGCACTGGTGCTCGCGGCGGCAGGCGTGGTGATCGCGTTGCTCGGAAGGCGGTCGGCGTGATGCGGCGTCCCGCGGCGGTGACGATGGTGACGCTGCTGCTGTTGGTCGCCGGGATGCTGGGTGCGGGCCCGGCGTCGGCACACGCGGTGCGCACGGGGGCCGATCCGGCGCCCGATGCGGTGTTGCAGACCGCGCCGCAGCGCGTCACCGCGACCTTCAACGAGGCACTGCAGTCGACGTTCGCGGCCATGACCATCGTGGGCCCCGACGGCAATCTGTGGTCGTCCGGGGACGTGGAGGTGCAGGGCCCGAATGCGAGCGTCGCGATGCTGCCGGTGGGCCCGGCGGGCGTCTACACGGTGAACTACCGCGTGACGTCCGCCGACGGCCATCCGATTTCGGGCAACTGGTCCTTCCGCGTCGACGTCGCGGGCTCGGGTACGCCGGGGCCACCGGCGGCGTCGGCAGCCGCCGAGGGGGATGACGCGTCAGGATCGGGCCTGTCGGTGTGGCCCTTCGTGGTGGCCGCGGCCGCCATCGTCGCCGGTGGTGCGCTGTGGGCGGTGCGGCGCCGGTCGTGACGCGCCTGCGCACCGCTGCGGCGGTGGGCGGCGTGGTGCTGGTGTCGGTCACACTGGCGTGGGCGCTGACGCGCCCCCACGCCGCCGTCGCGGACCTGGTGGTGCGCGCGGTGTCCGACGGTGCCGCCGTGGTGGCGTTGGGGCTGGCGCTGCTGCCGTGGCTGGACGTTCCGAGGCACCGGGACGAATTCGCCGCGCAGGCCTCGCGCCCGCTGATCGCCGCCGCCGCGGTCTGGGTGGTCGCCGAGTTGGTGCGCCTGCCGTGGTCCGCGAGCGAGGCGGCGGGTGTTCCGGTGACGCGCGTCGGGCCGAACACGCTGGTCGAGTTCGCCGGACATACCGCGGCGGGCCGGGCGGGCGTGGTCTGTCTGGCCGCCGCGGTCGTGGTCGGCGGTGCGGCGGCGGTCCGCTGGTCGGCGGCGGCCGGTGCGGTCGCCGCGGGGGCCGCCGCGGTGGGGCTGACGGGTCGCACGCTCGTCGGCCACCTCGCCGAGGACCCGTGGGGCGGGGTGGCGATCGCGGTGCACGTCCTCGCAGCCTCCGTGTGGTGCGGGGTGTTGGCGGCCCTCGTGTTGGTCGTCCGGCACCGCGGCCGGTGGGCTCGGGTGCTCCCGCGGTTCTCCCAGCTGTCCCTGGCGTGTGTGTCGGGGTTGGTGGTGGCGGGCGCGGTGGGTGCGGTGACGGCACTGTCGTCGGTCGATGCGCTGTTCACCACCGGGTACGGGAGGCTGCTGTCGGCGAAGGTGGTGCTGACGGTCGCGCTGGTGGTGCTGGGGTGGCGCAACCGGACGGTGTGGCTGCCTGCGGCGCGGGCGCACCGCGCGACGGCGGACGTGTCGGCCCTGCGCTCGCGCCTCGAGTTGGCGGGCATGGGGGTGGCGCTGGTGCTGGCGGCTGCGCTGGCGGTCACGGGGTAGTGGTGTCCCGCCACCTGGCATGATGGGGATTCCCCGAGACCAGACCGCCCGAGTGTCGGACGAGACCTGCAAAGGAGCAGCTTCACCATGGCAGACCCGCTGGATCGTTCCGACGGCACGTCGCAGGACCGACCGGACGACGCGCCTGCCGTACCGGTCGAGGGGTCCGCCGCCGGCGCCCAGCCGGCGAAGAAGGCCCCCGCCAAGAAGGCCCCGGTCAAGAAGGCTCCCGCCAAGAAGGTCCCTGCGAAGAAGGCGCCTGCCAAGAAGGCTCCCGCGAAGAAGGTGCCGCCTGCGACGGCTCGGCAGGTGGCCCCCGAGGCCGCACCCGCGAAGTCCGCACCACCGGCCCCGCCCGCGAAGTCCGCACCGCCGGCCCCGCCGGCCCAGTCC
>NZ_JBYVYK010000075.1:0-18527 GCF_058148405.1 Mycobacterium sp. DHQP2018-32-09
CACCCCGCCGCAAGCCGCCGGCCAAGCGCAACTCGGCCGGATCCGCCGGAGCAGCCGTCGGGCGGGGCGCGCGCGCCGGCTGGCTGATGCTCGCCAAGGGCGCAGGCAGCACCGCGCGGTCGATCGGCCGCGCCCGCGACCTCGAGCCCGGGCACCGCCGCGACGGCATCGCGTTGGCGTTGCTCGCGCTGGCCGTCGTCGTCGCCGCCAGCTCGTGGTTCGACGCCGCCCGCCCCGTCGGCGGCTGGATCGACACCGCCGTGCGCACCGTCGTCGGCGGCGCCGTCGTGCTGGTCCCGCTGGTGCTGGCCGCCGTCGCCGTCGTGCTGATGCGCACCGAGCCGCAGCCCGACACCCGGCCGCGGCTCATCCTCGGCTCGGTGATGATCGCGGTGCCGCTGCTGGGCCTGTGGCACCTCTGGGCCGGATCACCCGCCGAGCCCGCCGCCCGCCGCGCCGCCGCCGGCTTCGTCGGCTTCGCCATCGGCGGCCCGCTGGCCGACGGCGTGACGGCGTGGATCGCCGCGCCCCTGCTCGTCATGGCGGCGGCCTTCGGGCTGCTGCTGGTCACCGGCACCACCATCCGCGAGGTCCCCGACGCCCTCTACGAGATGTTCTCCACGCGGCTGCGGGGCCGCTACGACGCCGACGACGAGGCCTACGACGACGAGGCCTACGAGGACGACGGCTACGACGAGGACGGCGTCGTCGAGGCCGCCACCCCCGTCGACGAGCCGCGGCGACCGCGCAGGCAGCGCGCCGCCCGCGAGGTCGAGGACTTCTCCGACGGCTACTACGACGACCCCCAGGGCTACCGCGGCGACGACGCCCCCACCTGGCCCGGCGTCGAGTCTGGCCCGGCGGGCAGCCCCATGGACAACTACCCGCTGGACCCGCCCGCCGAGCTGGAAGCGGCCCCGGCTCCGGCCCGCGCCAAGAAGGCCCCCAAGAAGGAGGCCGTGCCGGCACGCAACGAGACCGTGGTGCTCGACCGCGTCGTCGACGGCCCCTACGCGCTGCCGCCACTGAACCTGCTGATCGCCGGTGAGCCGCCCAAGCGGCTGACCTCGGCCAACCAGGCGATGACCGATGCCATCACGTCGGTGCTGACGCAGTTCAAGGTCGACGCCGCCGTCACCGGCTGCACCCGCGGCCCCACCGTCACCCGCTACGAGGTGGAACTCGGGCCGGGCGTGAAGGTCGAGAAGATCACCGCGCTGCACCGCAACATCGCCTACGCGGTGGCCACCGAGAGCGTGCGCATGCTCGCACCCATTCCCGGCAAGTCCGCGGTGGGCATCGAGGTGCCCAACACCGACCGCGAGATGGTGCGACTGGCCGACGTGCTGACCGACCCCGTGGTCCGATCCGACCACCATCCGCTGGTCATCGGCCTCGGCAAGGACATCGAAGGCGAGATGATCTCGGCCAACCTGGCCAAGATGCCCCACCTGCTGGTCGCCGGCTCGACGGGCTCCGGCAAGTCGAGCTTCGTCAACTCGATGCTGGTGTCCCTGCTGACCCGTGCCACCCCGGAAGAGGTGCGGATGGTGCTGATCGACCCCAAGATGGTCGAACTCACGCCCTACGAGGGCATCCCGCACCTCATCACGCCCATCATCACCCAGCCGAAGAAGGCCGCGGCCGCCCTGGCGTGGCTGGTCGAGGAGATGGAGCAGCGCTACCAGGACATGCAGGCGTCACGCGTGCGCCACATCGACGTGTTCAACGAGAAGGTGCGCTCCGGGGAGATCACCACGCCGCTGGGCAGCGAGCGCGTCTACAAGCCCTACCCCTACATCCTCGCCATCGTCGACGAGCTGGCCGACCTGATGATGACCGCACCCCGCGACGTCGAGGACGCGATCGTGCGCATCACCCAGAAGGCGCGCGCCGCCGGCATCCACCTGGTGCTGGCCACTCAGCGGCCGTCCGTGGACGTCGTCACGGGTCTGATCAAGACCAACGTGCCCTCGCGCCTGGCGTTCGCGACGTCGTCGCTGACCGACAGCCGCGTCATCCTGGATCAGCCGGGCGCCGAGAAGCTCATCGGCATGGGCGACGGCCTGTTCCTGCCCATGGGCGCCAACAAGCCGATCCGCCTCCAGGGTGCGTACATCTCCGACGAGGAGATCCACGCCGTCGTCGAGGCCACCAAGGCCCAGGCCGAGCCGGAGTTCGTCGACGGTGTCACCGCGGCCAAACCGTCCGGTGAGCGCACCGACGTCGACCCGGACATCGGCGACGACATGGACGTGTTCCTGCAGGCCGTCGAGCTGGTGGTGTCGTCGCAGTTCGGCTCCACCTCGATGCTGCAGCGCAAGCTGCGCGTCGGCTTCGCCAAGGCCGGCCGCCTCATGGACCTCATGGAGACCCGCAACATCGTGGGACCCTCGGAGGGGTCGAAGGCGCGCGAGGTGCTGGTCAAGCCCGACGAGCTGGCGGGCACGCTGGCGCTCATCCGGGGCGGCTCCGACGCCACCGGCGCCGACGACGAGTGATTCGTGGAGTCTCCGTCGCGCTCAGCGCGACGGAGACTCCACGAATCGCTAGAGGAGCAACAGCATTCGCGTGTTGCCCAACGTGTTGGGCTTGACGTAGGACAGATCCAGGAACTCCGCGACGCCGATGTCGTAGGAGCGGCACATCTCCTCGTACACCTCGGCGGTCACGGGCGTGCCGTCGATCTCGGTGAAACCGTGGCGGGCGAAGAACTCGGTCTCGAACGTCAGCACGAAGATGCGCTTGAGGTGCAGATCGCGCGCGACGTCGAGCAGGCGGGTCACCACGGCGTGCCCCACGCCCTTTCCGCGGACCCGGGGATCGGCCGCGACGGTGCGCACCTCGCCGAGGTCCGACCAGAGCACGTGCAGGGCCCCGCAGCCCACGACCTCGCCGTCCACCTCGGCGACCCAGAACTCCTGGACGGCCTCGTACAACGTGACGAGGTTCTTCTCGAGCAGGATCTTGCCCGCGTAGACGTCGACCAGTTCCTTGATGCGCGGCACGTCCGACGTCCGCGCGCGACGAACCACCACGGTGCCGATATCCACTGCCTCGCTCACAGGTGGGAGAGTATCGCCAGGCGCAACAAGTATTCTGTTGCGGTGTCGGGCCAGTCTGAGAGCACTCCAGCGGTACCGCACGTCAGTGTGGTCAACGTCGCGAACCTCTTGACGGGCCTTCGGATCGTGCTGGTTCCGGTGTTCCTCGTCGCGTTGTTCGCCGACGGTGGCCACGAAACGTTCTGGCGTGTCGTCGCTTTCGGGGTGTTCGCGGCGGCGGTGATCACCGATCGGCTGGACGGCGAGATCGCCCGCAGCTACGGCATGGTCACCGAGTTCGGGAAGCTGGCCGACCCCATCGCCGACAAGGCGCTGATCGGTGCCGCGCTGATCGGGCTGTCGCTGCTGGGCGACCTGCCGTGGTGGGTGACCATCGTCATCCTGGTGCGCGAGGCGGCCGTCACCCTGCTGCGGTTCGCGGTGATCCACCGCGGCGTGATCCCCGCCAGTCGGGGCGGCAAGCTCAAGACGCTGTTCCAGGCGGGGGCCATCGGGCTGTTCGTGCTGCCGCTGTCGGGCGTGTGGCTCACCGGCGCATGGGTGTTGATGTGGATCGCGGTGGTGCTCACCGTGCTCACCGGTCTGGACTATCTGCTGTCGGCGGTGCGCACGGCACGCACGGGATGACGCGGCCACCCCGTCGACGGGGACGTCGGGGACGTGGACGGGGAAGTGGACGGGGAAACCGGGATCGCCGAACGGGAACCAAACCGCCGACGGCGGGCGTTGGTGGGGTAGTGACCGCCCAGCTATCGAAGGAGCCCCGATGACGGCACTGCTGCGCGAAGTGATCGGCGACGTGTTGCGCCAGGCCAGGACCTCGCAGGGGCGCACGCTGCGTGAGGTGTCCGACGACGCCCGTGTCAGCCTCGGATACCTCTCGGAGGTCGAGAGGGGCCGCAAGGAGGCGTCCAGCGAGCTGTTGAGCGCCATCTGCGCCGCCCTCGACGTGCCGCTGTCACGGGTGCTCAGCGATGCCGGCGAGGTGCTCGAATCCTCCGAGCGCGCCGCCGCGGCGCCCACCCCGACGGCGTCCACCATCGACGCCGCCACCAAGGTGGTCATTCCGCACACGGTGACCATGGCGGTCGCCTGACGGCACGTCACCAGCGGAAACACCCTGTGGGGGTGTGGCGGTTCGCGCTGAACCGATAAGTTGGCACCTAGCGAGACCACCGGCAGACAGTCCGCCCGTCGGGCGGGCCCGACAACGACTCTCAAGGCGGGACTGACATGGCAAATCCCTTCGTCAAGGCGTGGAAGTACATGATGGCGCTGTTCAGCTCCAAGGTGGACGAGTACGCCGATCCGAAGGTGCAGATCCAGCAGGCCATCGAGGACGCCCAGCGTCAGCACCAGGCCCTGACGCAGCAGGCCGCACAGGTGATCGGCAATCAGCGGCAGCTGGAGATGCGGCTCAACCGCCAGCTGGCCGACATCGAGAAGTTGCAGGTCAACGTGCGGCAGGCGCTCACGCTGGCCGACCAGGCCACCGCGTCCGGTGACGCCGCCAAGGCCACCGAGTACACCAACGCGGCCGAGGCCTTCGCCGCGCAGCTCGTCACCGCCGAGCAGAGCGTCGAGGACCTCAAGGCACTGCACGACCAGTCGCTGCAGGCAGCGGGCCAGGCCAAGAAGGCGGTCGAACAGAACGCCATGGTGCTGCAGCAGAAGATCGCCGAGCGCAGCAAGCTGCTCAGCCAGCTCGAGCAGGCCAAGATGCAGGAGCAGGTGAGCGCGTCGCTGCAGTCCATGAGCGAGATCTCGGCCCCGGGCACCACGCCCAACCTCGACGAGGTGCGCGAGAAGATCGAACGCCGCTACGCCAACGCCATGGGTGCCGCGGAGCTGGCGCAGAACTCCGTGCAGGGCCGCATGATGGAGGTGCAGCAGGCCAGCGTCCAGATGGCCGGGCATTCCCGTCTGGAGCAGATTCGGGCCTCGATGCGCGGCGACTCGCTGGCGTCGGGGAGCACGCCCGCGGTGAACCCCGCGACCCCGGCAGCCAACCCACCGCAGGCCACACCCGAAAACCCGCTCTCGCAATAGTTCTCACGATCAGCCGATACCGATCCGAGCAGAAGACCCCGAAGACGATCATGTCCACCACCCCGCGTCCCCACCAGCCGCACGCCTGGCGCACCATGCTGCAGCGCGGTGTCGACACCGCAGCGGAGTGGTCCGACGTCGTCGCTCAGCGCCTCGGCGCCGCCGCGGATCCGCGCGCCAAACTGCTGCGCAAGCGCAAGTGGGCGTTGCGGCTGGCGGTGTTCCTGACGCTGTCGAGCGTGTTCTGGGTCGGTGTCACCGCCGTGCTGGCCTCGTGGGACGTGCCGGCCTGGGCGCTGCTGATCCCGAGCCCCATCGCCGTGGGCGCAGCGTTCCTGGCGACGCTGGCGTTCCTGCGGTACCGCTGGCTGAAGAGGTCGCCGCTGCCGCCCGAGCGCAGCATGCACCGCCTGCCGCCGTGGGGGTCGGCGGCGCGGGCGCCGATGTCGGCGCTCGCCTCGTCCGAACGCGGACTGTTCTCGCTGCTGGGTGTCCTCGAGCGGGGTCGTATGCTGCCGGCCGAGGAGATCGGCGAGATCAGGGTGGCGGCCAACCAGAGCGCAGCGGCGATGGCCGCCACCGCCCGCGAGGTCGTCTCGATGGAGCGTGCGGCCGCCACGTCGCCGCAGTCACGGGCGCACCTCACCCCGACCATCCGTTCCTTCGTCGGCGAGTTGCACACGGGTGCTCGGCAGTACGACGACATGGTGACCGCGGCGGCTCAGTTGGTGTCGGCGGCCAACACCGGCCCCATGTCGGCGTCGGCGCTGTCCGCAGACCGCTACCGGCGCGAACTCGGCAATGCCACCGATCGCCTCGCCGGGTGGGCTCACGCGTTCCAGGAGTTGCGGGCGGTCGACGAACCGGGCCGGCTGGGGCAGCGGCGCGGTGCGTGAGCCGCGCCCGTCTCACATCGAGGCACGCAGGGCGGGTATCACGACGCCGATGAGGCCGCGCAGCGTCCCGCGCAGCACGTTGACGAAGTCGAAGTAGTCGCGCCACAGCGTGATTCGACCGTTGTGCACCTCGAACACCCCGCACACCCAGAACTGGGCGCGCAGCGGTCCGAACACGATGGCATCGGTGCGCTCGTTGATCACCGTCGAGCCTTGGGCCACGTTGCGGTGGAACTTGACCTCGAAACCCATCCTGCCCTCCATGCCGCGCAGGAAGCCCACCACGCGGCGCCTGCCCCGCAGGCTCGGCAGCCCCACGTTCTGATAGACGACGTCGTCGGCCAGGAGGGACGAGACGGTTTCGAAGTCCTGGTCGGCGAGCGCGTACAGGAACATTTCGACGGTGTGCGCATTGGTGGTGTTGACGGCGGTGTCCTCGGTCATGAGCCCGAGGGTAGCGACGGGGCTCGTGGCAAGGTAGGGCCGATGGGGACCGGCGGGCAGGAGCGCAGCGACCGGGGGATCAACACCGGCGGGCAGGAGCGCAGCGACCGGGGGATCAACACCGGTGGGCGGGAGCGCAGCGACCGGGGGATCGACACCGGTGGGCGGGAGCGCAGCGACCGGGGGATCGACACCGGTGGGCAGGAGCGCAGCGACCGGGGGATCGGCACCGGTGGGCAGGAGCGCAGCGACCGGGGAATCAACACCGTCGTGGTCGCGGGGCCGGATCCGGGGCACGCGTTCCCGGCGTTGGCGCTGTGCCTGAAGTTCCTCGCGGCGGGGGACCGGCCGACGCTGCTGACGGGGACGCGCTGGCTCGAGACGGCCCGCCGTGCGGGCGTGCCCGCCGTCGAACTCGCCGGGCTGGATCCCGACGCCGACGATGACGACACCGATGCGGGGGCGAAGATCCACGCCCGCGCGGCCAGGATGGCGACGCTCAACCTCGAGACCATCCGGGGCCTGCGCCCGGATCTGGTGGTCTCCGACGTCATCACCGCGGGTGGTGGCATGGCGGCCGAGGTGCTCGGGGTGCCCTGGGTGGAACTCGACCCGCATCCGTTGTACCGCCCGTCGAAGGGGTTGCCGCCCATCGGCAGTGGCCTCGCGGTGGGCACCGGTCTGCGCGGCAGGGTGCGCGACGCGCTGCTGCGGGCGTTGTCGGCGCGTTCGGTTCGCCAGGGTGAGGCGCAGCGGTCGTCGGCGCGGGTCGGGATCGGTTTGCCCGCTGCGGACCCGGGCCCGGTGCGCCGGCTGGTGGCGACGCTGCCCGCACTCGAGGTGCCTCGCCCGGACTGGCCGGACGAGGCGGTGCTGGTGGGTCCGCTGCACTTCGAGCCGACCGACGCGGTGCTGCCGGTTCCGCCGGGCGCGGGCCCGGTGGTGCTGGTCGCGCCGTCGACGGCGGTGACGGGCGCCGAGGGGCTCGCCGAGTTGGCGTTGCGCGTGCTGGTGCCGGGGCAGACGCTGCCTGCGGGGGCGCGCGTGGTGGTGTCGCGGCTGGGCGGTGCCGACGTCACGGTGCCGGAGTGGGCGGTCGTGGGGCTGGGCAGGCAGGACGAGCTGCTGCGGCACGCCGACGTCGTCGTGTGTGGCGGTGGGCACGGCATGGTGGCCAAGACGTTGCTCGCGGGTGTGCCGATGGTGGTGGTCCCGGGCGGGGGAGATCAGTGGGAGATCGCGAATCGTCTTGTCCGCCAAGGTAGTGCGGAGTTGATCCGGCCGTTGACCGGCGAGGCGCTGGTGGCCGCGGTCGGCACGGTGCTGGCCTCGGGGACCCATCGCGACGCCGCCCGCCGGGCGCGGGCGGGCAGCGGTGCCGTCGCAGATCCGGTACGGGTGTGCCACGAGGCCCTCGCGTCGGCGAGTCGTGGTGCTCGGTAGGTTGGTGGCGTGCGTCTGACGGAATTCCGCGAGCTGGTCGCCGGTCGTTTCGGCGAGATGCGGGGTGCCTCGCTGCTCGTCGATCACGTGCTGACGGGCTTGGGTGGCAGGACCGCCGCGCAGGCCATCGAGGACGGTACCGAACCGCGCGACGTGTGGCGTGCGCTGTGCGCGGACTTCGACGTGCCGCGGGATCAGTGGTGACCCGACGGCTCGGCGTGCCGTCGGCGTGTTGACTTGTATCGAACACGTGTTCGTCTACTCTGGGGGAAGTTCGCGGGATTTGTCGGAGGCTTCTTCTAACGTCGGGGCCAACCGATCGGAATCCCGGTCAACGAGCCCCACGAGGATGGAGACCACCCCATGGCACCACAGGCACCCGACCGCGAGAAGGCCCTCGAGCTGGCGCTCGCGCAAATCGACAAGAACTTCGGCAAGGGTTCGGTCATGCGGCTGGGCGAGGAGTCGCGCCAACCCATCTCGGTGATCCCCACCGGCTCCATCTCGCTCGACGTCGCGCTGGGCATCGGGGGCCTGCCGCGCGGCCGCGTCGTCGAGGTCTACGGCCCGGAGTCCTCGGGCAAGACCACCGTGGCCTTGCACGCGGTCGCCAACGCGCAAGCCGCGGGGGGCATCGCCGCGTTCATCGACGCCGAGCATGCGTTGGACCCCGAGTACGCCAAGAAGCTGGGTGTCGACACCGATGCGCTGCTGGTCAGCCAGCCGGACACCGGTGAGCAGGCGCTCGAGATCGCCGACATGCTGATCCGCTCCGGTGCGCTGGACATCCTCGTCATCGACTCGGTGGCCGCCCTGGTGCCGCGCGCCGAGATCGAGGGTGAGATGGGTGACAGCCACGTCGGTCTGCAGGCCCGCCTGATGAGCCAGGCGCTCCGCAAGATGACCGGCGCACTGAACAATTCGGGCACCACCGCCATCTTCATCAACCAACTGCGCGAGAAGATCGGTGTGATGTTCGGCAGCCCCGAGACCACCACCGGTGGCAAGGCGCTCAAGTTCTACGCCTCGGTGCGCATGGACGTGCGCCGCATCGAGACGCTCAAGGACGGCACCGACGCGGTGGGCAACCGCACCCGCGTCAAGATCGTCAAGAACAAGATGGCACCGCCGTTCAAGCAGGCCGAGTTCGACATCCTGTACGGCCGCGGTATCTCCCGTGAGGGCTCGCTCATCGACATGGGCGTCGAGCACGGCTTCATCCGCAAGTCCGGCTCCTGGTTCACCTACGAGGGTGAGCAGCTGGGCCAGGGCAAGGAGAACGCCCGCAACTTCCTGCTGGAGAACCCCGACACCGCCGCCGAGATCGAGAAGAAGATCAAGGAGAAGCTCAACATCGGGGCCGTCGTCACGGCCGATGACGACGCGTTGCCCGCGCCCGTCGACTTCTGAGTCCGGTGGCCGCCGAGTCTGAGGGCTCGCGCGAGGAGCAGGCGAAGAACGTGTGTCTGCGTCTGCTCACCGTGCGGGCTCGCACCCGCGCCGAACTCGAAGGTCAGCTGGACAAGCGTGGCTATGCCGCCGACGTGGCCGGCCGTGTCCTGGACCGGCTGACCGAGGTCGGGCTGATCGACGACGAGGACTTCGCCGAGCAGTGGGTGCGCTCCCGGCAGGTCAACGCGGGAAAGGGCAAGCGCGCCCTGGCCGCCGAACTCCGGACCAAGGGGGTCGACGACGACGTCATCGCTCACGCGCTGGAGGGCATCGACGCGGCTGCCGAGCGCGGGCGAGCCGAGCAGTTGGTCGCCGACCGGTTGCGCCGTGAGCGCCTCGACGCCGACGGCGACGACGTGAAGGTGACACGCCGGCTGGTGGGCATGCTGGCCCGGCGTGGCTACCACCAGTCGATGGCGTTCGACGTCGTCAAGGTGGCGTTGTCCACCGAACGGGAGCGTCGGCGGGTGTGACCGGCCGAGCCCGCATCACCGGACGCCGCGGTCCGGCGGACCGGCGTGCAGGGGCGCCGGGGTACGCGCCTGCGTCGGCCCCGGATTCGTCGTCAGCGCACGGCCGAGCATGCGGCGCAGTACGACGATGCTCGCCGTCACGGCGAGAGCCTGCCACGACGCCTCGGCGCTGAGCCGCAACAACCCGGCGGCCAGGAACATGTCCAGCAGGACGTGCAGTGCCAGAGGTGGGCGGTGAAACACCAGCAACGCCGCGGTGGCCACCGCGATGGCCGCCGCGGCGACGATCCAGGACGCCGTCAGGGCGGCCTCCCCAACCGCCGACGTCACGGCGACTCGAGTTCCCGACGGGCCTGCTCCTGATCGATGGCCCGCTGTTCGCCGGCGATCTCGCGGGCCAAGAAGTAGTTCAGCGCCGTCCGGATGGCCGCGATGGCCGCGAGCTTGCCGATCTCCTCGAACGAGGGCGAGATGGCGGTTCGCAGCACGTCGGCCGCCAACTGGAATTCCAGGCCCAGCGCGAGGAACCGGCCCAACGTCAACCGCACCGATGAGAACCGGATCACGTCGCGCCGCACCAGCGCCGCCGCGAACCTCGCGATGGCCACCCCCGCACCGATGACGATGACGACGGCGCCGCACGCCTCGACCAGGCGGACCATGACGTCGACGCCGGCCCGCAGCGTCGACTCCGGCAGGAGGTCGAAGGCCAACACCCCACCGGCGAGCGCGGCCGCCATCAGACCGCCTTGGCGCCGGGCGCGCCCTCCTGTTCGACGGCGTCGGCGTCCAGTGGCGCGGGACCCTTGCGCGAGCGGCGCATCCGGCCCTCCAGCCACGTCGCGAACCAGGACAGCAGGAAGTTCACCGCGATCATCAGCAACGCGATGACGATCAGCGCGGGGACGTAGTTGCCGTAGGCCGACCCGACCACCGTGCCCTGGCGGACCATCTCGACGAACGTGATCTGGTACCCGATGGCGGTGTCCTTGAGCACCACGACCATCTGCGACACCAGCACCGGCAGCATCGACGTGACGGCCTGCGGCAACAGGATCGAGCGCATCGTCTGACCCCAGCGCAGGCCCAGCGACCACGCCGCCTCGGTCTGTCCGCGCGGCAGCGCGTTGACGCCCGCGCGGACGATCTCGGCGATCACGGCGCCGTTGTAGAGCGTCAGCCCGGTGATGACGCCGGCCAACGCCAGGTACTCGCCGGGGAAGACGTCGTACAGCGCGTACAGCGCGTACGCGAAGATCATCATCACCAGCACCGGGACGGCGCGGAAGAACTCGACCACCACCGAGCAGAACCAGCGGATGGGCAGATGCGTCGACAATCTGCCGACACCGAGTGCGAACCCGAGCAGCAGCGCCAGCACGATCGACGCCGCGGCCGCCGTCAGCGTGCCCTCGACGCCGGGCAACACGTAGGTGTTCCACAGGTTCGACGTCAGGAACGGCTCCCACTTCGCCGCGTCGAGCTGGCCCCGTTCGGCCAGCCGCGAGTAGACGATCCATGCGACCAGGAGCAGCACCACCAGCGTCACGGCGGTGATGACGTGATTGCGCACCCGGGCGCGGGGACCGGGCGTGTCGAACAGGACCGATGCGCCCTTCACTACCGCACCACCGCCATCCGCTTACCGAGCCAGCCGAACAGCAGCCCCAGCGGCAGGGTCAGCACCACGAAGCCCAACGCGAAGATCCCGCCGACCACCAGCAGCGCCGCGGTGTTCTCGATCATCTCCTTCATCAGCAGTGCCGCCTCGGCGACGCCGATCGCCGAGGCGATCGTGGTGTTCTTCGTCAACGCGATCAACACCGATCCCAAAGGCAGGATGACGGCCCGAAACGCCTGCGGTAGCAGGATGATCCTCAGGTTCTGACCGAACGTCAGGCCCAGTGAGCGGGCCGCCTCGGCCTGCCCCAGCGGCACGGTGTTCACACCCGACCTGATGGTCTCGCACACGAACGAGGCCGTGTACACCGTCAGGCCGAGCACGGCCAGTCGAAAGTTGCTGTCCTCGATGGAGGTTCGCGATTGCGGATCGACGAGCGTGATGCCGAGGGTTTGCGCCAACCCGAACGAGCAGAACAGGATGATCAGGGTCAGCGGGGTGTTGCGTATGACGTTGACGTACGCGGCACCGAGCCAGCCGAGCACCGGCACCGGCGACAGCCGCATCGCGGCCAGCACCGTACCGATGAGCAAGGCCCCGACCGCCGAGAACGCCGTCAGCTGGATCGTGGTCCAGAACGCCTCGAGGATCTGGCCCTGATATTCGGAGAAGACCTCCACGTGAACTCCGCTGGCTCCTCGTCAGCTCGCCGGTGCTCGTCTAGTTCTCGTCGATCGCGGGTGGGTTCGGCGCCTGGATGCCCGCGGGGCCCAGGTTCTTCTCGAACGCGGCCTTCCACTCGCCGCTGGTCTCCATCTTGGTGATCGCGTCGTTGATCTTCGTCTTCAGCTCGGTGTCGTCCTTCTTCAGGCCGATGCCGTACCGCTCCTCCGAGAAGGGCTCGCCGACGATCTTGAACGTTCCGGGGCTCTGCGCCGCGTAGCCCGCAAGGATCACCTCGTCGGTGGTCACGGCGTCGATGGCGCCGTTCTTGAGCGCCTCGATGCACGCCGAGTAGGTGTCGTACTGCTGCAGCTGCACACCCGGGTACTCGTCCTTGATGCGCTGCGCCGGGGTGGAGCCCGACACCGAGCACAACTTCTTGTTGTTCTGCAGCGACGCCGCGCCCGTGATGTCGGTGTTGTCGGCCTTCACCAGCAGGCTCTGGCCGGTCACCAGATAGGGCCCGGCGAAGGACACCTTCTCCTTGCGGGAGTCGGTGATCGAGTAGGTCGCGGCGATGAACTTCACCTGATCGTTCTGGATCAGGGTCTCGCGCTGGCTCGACGGCGATTCCTTCCACTCGATCTGCTCGGGCGTGTACCCCAGCTCCTTGGCCACGTAGGTCGCCACGTCGACGTCGAACCCGCTCATCGTGCCGTCCGGATTCTTCAGGCCCAGGCCCGGCTGGTCGAACTTGGTGCCGATGACGATCTTGCTGGAGTCGCTACTGCCGCCACCGCCGCTGCCACCCCCGCACGCGGCCAGCGACAGGGGGAGGGCGACGGCGGCCATGGTCGCGGCGACGGCTCGGATCAGGGACGGCTTGCGCACGGGTGTTCCTTTCGCGGGGGGATCAGTGGTTGAGGATCTTGCCGAGGAAGTCCTTGGCGCGATCGGACGTCGGATTGGAGAAGAACTCGTCGGGGCTGGCGTCCTCGACGATGGCGCCGTCGGACATGAACACCACGCGGTGGCTGGCCCGGCGGGCGAACCCCATCTCGTGGGTGACCACGACCATCGTCATGCCCTCGGCGGCCAACGAACTCATGACCGCCAGGACCTCGTTGATCATCTCGGGATCGAGCGCGCTGGTGGGCTCGTCGAACAGCATCACCTTCGGGTTCATCGCCAGTGACCGCGCGATGGCGACCCGCTGCTGCTGGCCGCCCGACAGCTGTGCCGGGTACTTGTCCGCCTGGTTGGCCACGCCGACGCGGTCCAGCAGGGCCATCGCGGTGGTGCGCGCCTCGTCCTTGCCGAGCTTGCGGACCTTCACCGGTGCCAGCGCGACGTTCTCGAGGATGGTCTTGTGCGCGAACAGGTTGAACGACTGGAACACCATGCCCACCTCGGAGCGCAGCTCGGCCAGCTGGCGTCCCTCGGCGGGCAGTGGCTTGCCGTCGACGGCGATGGTGCCCGAATCGATGGGCTCGAGCCGATTGATGGTGCGACACAACGTCGACTTGCCCGACCCCGAGGGACCCAGGACCACCACCACCTGGCCGCGGTCCACGTCGAGGTCGATGTCCTTGAGGACGTGCAGGCTGCCGAAGTGCTTGTTGACGGCCCGCATCGAGATCATCGGCCGGCTGATGGAGGCAGGTTCGCTCACGGCCGACACCAACCCGGGGATTCCATGCGCTCAGACCTTACCCAGGTAACCGCCAGCCCGCCGAGGTCTGCCCGATCTTGGGAATTTGGCGGGCGAGGTGCCCTCGATACCATGGTCGGGTGACTTCCACGGTGACCCGCGACGTGGCGCCCTCCGGTTCCGCGCGTGACGTGCGCACCTATCAGGTCCGGACGTACGGCTGCCAGATGAATGTGCACGACTCCGAACGGCTCGCCGGGCTGTTGGAGGACGCCGGCTATCGGCGTGTCGCCGACGGTGCCGACCCCGACGTCGTCGTGTTCAACACCTGCGCCGTGCGCGAGAACGCCGACAACAAGCTGTACGGCAACCTCAGTCACCTCGCGCCCCGCAAGGCCGCGGATCCCACCATGCAGATCGCCGTCGGCGGCTGCCTGGCGCAGAAGGACCGCGACGTGATCCTGCGCAAGGCGCCCTACGTCGACGTGGTGTTCGGTACCCACAACATCGGTTCGCTGCCCGCGCTGCTCGAGCGGGCCCGCCACAACCGCGCCGCCGCCATCGAGATCGAAGAGGCGCTGCGGGAGTTCCCGTCGACGCTGCCCGCCACGCGTGAATCCACCTAC
Source organism: Mycobacterium sp. DHQP2018-32-09 (assembly GCF_058148405.1). Classification (NCBI taxonomy): domain Bacteria; kingdom Bacillati; phylum Actinomycetota; class Actinomycetes; order Mycobacteriales; family Mycobacteriaceae; genus Mycobacterium; species Mycobacterium sp. DHQP2018-32-09. The sequence goes on from NZ_JBYVYK010000075.1 coordinate 14,384, forward strand.
GCGGGCTGGGTGTCGATCTCGGTGGGCTGCAACAACACGTGCACGTTCTGCATCGTGCCCGCGCTGCGGGGTAGGGAGGTGGACCGCAGGCCCGGCGACGTCCTGGCCGAGGTCACCGCGCTGGCCCGCCAGGGCGTGCTCGAGGTGACGCTGCTGGGGCAGAACGTGAACGCCTACGGTGTGTCCTTCGTCGACCCCGACGTGCCCCGTGATCGCGGCGCCTTCGCCAAGCTGTTGCGCGCGTGCGGCGACGTCGAGGGCCTGGAACGCGTCCGGTTCACCTCGCCGCACCCCGCCGAGTTCACCGACGACGTCATCGAGGCCATGGCCGAGACGCCCAACGTGTGCCCGACGCTGCACATGCCGTTGCAGTCCGGCTCCGACCGCGTGCTCAAGGCCATGCGCCGGTCGTACCGCGCCGACCGCTTCCTCGGCATCATCGAGAAGGTGCGCGCCGCCATCCCGCACGCCGCCATCACCACCGACGTCATCGTCGGCTTCCCCGGCGAGACCGAGGAGGACTTCGCCGCCACCCTCGACGTCGTCGAACGGGCGCGCTTCGCCGGCGCCTTCACGTTCCAATACTCCAAGCGGCCCGGCACACCCGCCGCCGACCTGCCCGATCAGCTTCCGAAAGCCGTTGTGCAGGAACGCTATCAACGGCTCATCGAGTTGCAGGAACGCATCTCCTGGGAGGAGAACCTGGCGCTCGTGGGCACCGAGGTGGAATTGCTGGTGGCCACGGGGGAGGGGCGCAAGGACAACGCGACCGCCCGGATGTCCGGCCGCGCCCGCGACGGCCGCCTGGTGCACTTCGCGCCGGGGACCGCCGACGTCCGGCCGGGCGACGTCGTGGTGACCACCGTGACCGGTGCCGCCCCGCACCACCTGGTGGCCGACGCCGACGTCCGCTCGCATCGACGCACCCGGGCCGGGGACGCGCACGAGCAGGGGCGGCGCGTCACCACGAACGTCGGGCTGGGCATGCCGACGGTCGGGGTCCCCCCCTCTGAGCCGGCCGTGCTGGGATGTGGACTGTGAACGCCGAACCGGACTTCGAAGACTTCAAGGGCGACATCGAGGCCGCCGAGCGGCGCGTCGCGCGCGAGATCGACCCCGGCGCCCGCGCTCTCGTCGTCGCGATCATGGTGTTCGTGCTGCTGATCACCTTCCTGCTGCCGCACACCGGGGAGGCGCGCGGTATCGACGTGCTGATCGGCAGCGATGCCGCCGCCCGCGAGGCCATCGCGCTGCCCTCGAAGGTCTTCCTCTGGTTGGTGGCCGTCTTCGGCATCGGCTTCTCGATGCTCGCGCTGCTGACCCGCCGCTGGGCGCTGGCGTGGGTGGCGGCCGCGGGGACCGCCGTGGCGTGCCCGGCAGGCATGCTCGCCATCTGGACGCGCCAGACCGTCGCCGCCGGACACGCCGGACCCGGTTACGGTCTGGTGATCGCCTGGCTGGCCGTCATCGTGCTGACGTTCCACTGGGTCCGGGTGGTGTGGCAGCGCACCGCGCTGCAACTGGCCGCCGAGGAGCAGCGCCGCCGCGTCCTCGCCCAGCAGCAGCGCAAGGGCCTGCTCGACGGCGACCTCGGCGGCGACGAGGGCAGCTCGGGCGGCGCCGGACCCACCGGCTGACTAGCGCCGCTTGCCCAGGGACTCCACCGCGGCGTCGGCCCACTCGCGCCACTGCGCGGCGCTGGCCCTCGCCTGCTCGGCGTCCTTGGTCTTGCCCGCCGCCTCGGCCTTCTGCGCCTGCTTCTCGAACTGCTCGGCGCGCACCCGGAACTGATCGGCCCTGGCCTGCGCCTCGGGGTCGGTCCACCCCGACGACGCGGCGTCGCGCACCTTCTTCTCCACCGCCCGCAGCCGACGCTCCAGCTCGGCCCCCCGCTCGCGCGGCGTCTTGCCGATGGCGTCCCACTTGTCGCCGATGACCCGCAGCGCCGCGCGGGCCGCATCCACGTCGGACACGTCGATGGCCTCGGCCTCGGCGAGCAGCGCCTCCTTCGCCGCGGCGTTGCCCTCGAATTCGGCGTCACGCTCGGCGTTGGCCGCGTTGCGCGCCGAGAAGAACACGTCCTGCGCGGCCTTGAACCGCTTCCACAGCGCGTCGTCGACGTCCTTGGCGGCGCGACCGGCGGCCTTCCACTCGGCCAGCAGGTCACGGAACGCCGCGCCGGTGGGACCCCAATCGGTCGAATCCCGCAGCGCCTCGGCCCGCTCGCACAGCTCCTCCTTGGCGCGGCGCACCCCGGCGCGCTCGCGATCCAGATCGGCGAAGTGCGAGCCGCGGCGCCGGTTGAACGTCTCGCGCGCGCTGGAGTACCGCTTCCACAGCGCGTCGTCGGTCTTGCGGTCCAGCCCCGTGATGGTGCGCCACTCGTCGAGGATCTCGCGCAACCGGTCGCCGGCGGCCTTCCACTGGGTCGACGAGGCCGCGATCTCCTCGGCCTCGACGGCCAGGGCCTCCTTGCGTGCCGTCTGGGCGGCGCGGTGCTCCTCGCGGCGCTGCCGCTCCTCGGTGGCGTGGCTGTCGGCCGCGTCGACGATCGCCGCGAGCCGAGCGGCCAGCGCGTCCACGTCACCCAGCACGGCCGCCGTCGGCAACCCCTCGGCCAGCGTCGCGGCCGCGGCCTTGATCTTGCGGGCGTCACCGGTGCCGGACTCCAACCGGGTCTCCATCAGCGTGACCTCGGTGGCGAGGTCGTCGAAGCGCCGGCCGAAGTGCGCGTACGCCGCCTCGGTGTCGCCGGCCTGCCACGAGCCGATCTGGCGTTCCCCGGCGGCGGTGACCAGCCACACGGTGCCGTCGGGGTCGACGCGCCCGAACCGGTGGGGATCGACGCCCACCGGCGCGGGGGCCGGAGCCGGCGCCGCCGCAGCGGGGCCGGGGCGGGGCGTGGGCCGGGGTGTGGGCCGGGGTCCGGGGCGGGGGGCGGGCTTGGGGGTTGCGCCTGGCTCGCTGGTGGTCATGTCATCTCCGTGCCTTCTGCGTGGGTGTTCCACGCCCTGCCGCGCGACGCGGCGCCGTTGTCCATTGCAGGGTATTCAAACAGGTCGGCGCGCGGTGCGCGCACGGCTTCGCCGTCAGGGTTGCATAGGCTCGACAGTCCGGTCACCGTCAGGGGCCGCGGCCGACCAGGAGGACACGCGTGAGGGACGCTGACATCGCCGTGCTGCTGGCGCTCGCGGCGGCCCTCTTCATCGCCGTCGGCGACGTCATCCACCAGCGTTCCGCCCACGAGGTCACCGACGAGAACGTGGGTCACGTCGCGCTGTTCGCCCAACTGCTGCGCGACCGGCAGTGGTGGCTGGGCAGCATCATCTCGGCCCTGGGCTTCGGCTGCCAGGCCGCCGCGCTCGGGTTCGGATCGGTGCTGGTGGTCCAGGCGGTGCTCGTCACCTCGCTGCTGTTCGCGCTGCCCATCAACGCCCGGTTCACCGGACGCCGCGTGTCCCGGTTCCAGTGGACGTGGGCCGCGCTGCTCGCCGCGGCCATCGCCGTGATCGTCACGGTCGGCAACCCGACGGAGGGACATTCGCGGGCACACTTCGAAACCTGGGTGATCGTGATCGCGGTGCTCGGCCCGGCCATGGTGGCCTGTGTCGTGGGGGCGCGGCTGATGGCCGGCAGGCCCGCCAGCGCCGTGCTGCTGGCGCTGGTGTCCGGCACACTGTGGGGCGTCTGGGCCGTGCTGACCAAGGGCGTCGTCGACCGTCTGGACCACGGGCCGTGGAAGCTGCTCGAGACCCCCGAGCTGTACGCGTGGGCCATCGTCGGCGTCCTCGGCACGGCGTGGCAGCAGTCGTCGTTCCGGGCGGGCGCGCTCACGGCCTCCCTGCCCACCATGACCGTCACCGAACCCGTGGTGGCCTCGGTGCTGGGCATCGCGGTCCTCGGCGAGACGCTGCGCCCCGGCGAGGCCGGCTGGCTGACGCTCGGCGCGGCGTTCGCCGTGATGCTCGTGGCCACCGCCGCCCTGGCGCGCGGCGAGGCCGCCAGCGCCGCGGGAACCCACGTCGAGGCGACAGGGGACCACGCATGCTGACCACGATCGCCGTCGTCCCGTCGACTCCGCTGCTGGTGCCGCAGCTCGCCACCGGTGCCGCCGCCGAGACCGCCGACCTGCGGGCGGCCGCGG
>NZ_JBYVYK010000076.1:0-18352 GCF_058148405.1 Mycobacterium sp. DHQP2018-32-09
CCCGCGGACCTGCCCCCGGCCCCCGCGGATCTCCCCCCGGCACCCGCCGACCTGCCCCCGGCACCCGCGGACCTCCCGCCGGCACCCGCCCCCGAGGCCGCTCCCGCTCCCGGAGCCCCGCAGATCGTCGAAGCGGGCAACTGGGACGTCACCCCGCCGCCCGCGGATCAGCCGCAGACGTGGTCGTTGGGTCGCGGCGATCTGCCGCTCGAGCCCGCTCCGCCGGCCCCGCCGGTGCTGCCGACGCCCGACGCTTCCGCACCGGCACCCGCTCCCGCACCGGCACCCGGCCCACTGGCGCTGGCCGACGGCACCCCCGCGCCCGCCGCCGACCCCGCCGCTGCCGGTATCGCGCCTCCCCCGGACGGCGTGCCGCATCTCGCCAGCCCCGACGCGCCGCCTCCGGGCTCGACGATGGATCCGGCGGCCCGCGGCAACGAGGGCGCCAACACCAGCTACCTCAAGGATCTCTGGCACGCCGTGCAGAACCAGGAGATCAGCGGCAAGGAAGCACTCATCATGGGCCTCGCCCAGCGCGGCATGAACACGCCGTACCCGGAGCAGGCCGGCGGACCGAACGTTCCGGTGATGCCGGGCGAGCAGCTGCCGCCGGCTCCCGGCGCCCCGCTGCCCGCAGGTGCGCCGGCGCCGGACGCCCCGGGTGCCCCGGTGCCGCCTCCGGCTCCGGTGGACCCGGCAGCCCCGGCTCCGCTGCCCGTCCCGGGCGCGTAGCCCGCAACGACTGCTCGAACGAGGAAGGCCCCCACGCGCTGCGTGGGGGCCTTCCTCGTGTCACCGGCGGACATCACCGGCGGCCACCGGGCCTGACCGGGACGCCGGACTACGCCGAACCGACCCACTCCTGCGAGCCGTCGGTGAAGAACTGGTGCTTCCACACGGGCAGCCGCTCCTTGACCAGGTCCACCAGCCGCGCGCAGGTGTCGAAGGCGGCGCGACGGTGATCGGCGGCGACGGCGGCCACCAGCGCGGCATCCCCGATGTGCAGCTCGCCGACGCGGTGGCTCACGGCGATGGCGCGTACGCCGTCGGCGTTGCCCGCGATCTCGGCGGCCACCTCGGCCAGGACCGCGGCCGCACTCGGATGTGCGGAGTATTCCAGCCGCGTGACACCGCGGCCGCCGTCGTGGTCGCGCACCACCCCGGAGAAGCCGACCACGGCACCCGCGGCGCGATGCCCCACCAGCGCCTCGTGTTCGGCCAGGTCGATGAGGTCGGACGTCAGCGCCGCCCGCAGCACGGCCGTCATCGGTGGTCACCGCCCGCGAGTTGGTCCAGCGCGTGCTCGAGGACCTCGGCGAGCACGCCCAGGCCGTCGCGCACGCCACCGGTGGAGCCCGGCAGGTTGACGATCAGCGTCGAGCCCCGCACGCCGCACACGCCGCGCGACAGCACCGAGGTGGGCACGTGCGGCAGCCCGGAGCGGCGAATCGCGTCGGCGAGGCCGGGGATCTGGTGGTCGACGAGGTCTGCGGTGATGTCGGCCGTGCGGTCGGTGGGCGAGATGCCGGTCCCGCCGGTGGTGAGGACGACGTCGACCCGGTCGGCGAGCGCGGCCTGCAGCGCCCGGCGCACCTCGTCGCCGTCGGGGACGACGACCGGGTGGGGCACCGTGAACCCGCGGGCGGTCAGCCAGTCGACGATGACGGGGCCGCCGCGGTCGGTGTACACGCCGGTGGCGGCCCGGGTGGACGCGACGACGACTCGAGCCGAACGCGTGGCCATCAGCGCTCCCAGTGCCCGGTCTTGCCGCCCTCCTTGCGCACCACGGCGATGTCGTCGATGGTGGCGGCGGGGTCGACGGCCTTGAGCATGTCGTAGAGGGTGAGCCCGGCGACGCTGGCGGCGGTGAGCGCCTCCATCTCGACGCCGGTGCGGTCGGTGGTGTGCACGGTGGCGGTGATGCCGATCTCGGCGTCGAGGACCGTGAAGGCGACGTCGACGCCGGTGAGCGCAAGCTGGTGGCACAGCGGGATGAGCTCGCTGGTGCGTTTGGCCGCCATGATGCCTGCGACGCGCGCGGTGGCCAGGGCATCGCCCTTGGGCAGCCCGCCGGAGGCGATGAGATCCACGACGTCGGGCCGCGTGTGCAGTGTGGCGCGGGCGACGGCGGTACGCCGGGTGGGTTGCTTGGCGGTGACGTCGACCATGTGGGCCGCACCCTCGTCGTCGAGGTGCGAGAGTGCCTGCCCTGGACGCTCCGCGTGGGCCACGGTTACTTGTTGACGACGGTGACCGGGTGCGTGTACGGCAGGTCGTCGGCGGGAAGCGGGAACGTCACGTCACCGAACGGCGACAGCGCGCCGGTGCGGTCGGTGGCGAGTTCGCTGACGGCGTGCTCGCCGTCACCGGTTTCCGGCCAGCCGTTGTCGACGTAGTGGTTCTTCTTCTTGTCAGCCACGTCGATCATTGTGGCAGGTAAGGCGATGACTGGCGACACCGCCCGGCTGGCCTAGTCTGGTCGTCGATGACCGAACCCAACCCCGCCGTGCCGCTGGGCGCCTGGTTGGCCGGCCTGTCCGACGAGCAGTTGATCCGCCTGCTGGAGTTGCGTCCCGATCTCACCTCCCCGCCGCCGGCCTCGTTGGCCGCGCTGGCCGCTCGGGCACAGTCCAGGCAGTCGGTGAAGGCCGCCACCGACGACCTCGACTACCTGCGGCTCTGCGTGCTCGATGCACTGTTGGTGCTGCACGCCGACGCTGCGGCGGTGCCGCTCGGCCGGCTGCGCGACCTGCTGGGTGGGGACCTGCGGGTGGACGCGGCGGTGGCCGACCTGAGGGCGCGCGCACTGGTGTGGGGGGACGACGCGGTGCGGGTCGCGGCCGACGTGGCGTCGGGCCTGCCGTGGTATCCGGGGCAGGCGGTGGCGGAGCTGGAACCGCCGGACGTCACCGCGGTGGCGGCGGCACTGGCGGGTCTGGACGAGGGTCAGCGCGATCTGCTGGAGCGGTTGGTCGACGGTTCCCCGGTGGGCCGGACGCGGGACGCCGCGCCGGACACCCCGGCGGAGCGACCGGTGCCGCGGCTGTTGGCCGCGGGGCTGCTGCGCAGGCTCGACGACGAAACCGTGATCCTGCCGCGCGTCGTGGGTCAGGTGCTGCGCGGGCAGCAGCCGGGGCCGACGGGCCTCGCGCCTCCGGATCCGGTGGTCTCGACGTTGGCGGTCGCCGACGTCGACGGTGCCGCCGCGGGTGCGGCGATCGACTTCCTGCGCGAGGTCGAGGTGGTGTTGGAGTCGCTGTCGGCGTCGCCGATCCCGGAGCTGCGCAGCGGCGGCCTCGGGGTGCGCGAGATGAAGAAGCTCACCAAGGCGACGGGCATCGACGAGGGACGGCTGGGCCTGATCCTGGAGGTGGCCGCGGCGGCGGGGTTGATCTCGGCGGGCGTGCCGGACCCGGAACCGCTCGACGTCGGCTCGTATTGGGCGCCGACGGTGGCGTCGGACCGATTCGTGGAGTCCTCGACGGCGGCGCGGTGGCAGCTGGTGCTGTCGACGTGGGTGGATCTGCCGTCGCGGCCGAGCCTGATCGGCGATCGCGGCCCGGACGGCAAACCCTATGGCGCACTGACGGATTCGCTGTACTCGACGGCGGCCCCGCTGGATCGGCGGCTGCTGCTGGGGATGCTGGCGGACTTGCCGGAGGGGTCGGGTGTCGACGCGACGTCGGCCGCGGCCGCGCTGGCGTGGCGGCGCCCGCGCTGGGCGGCGCGACTGCAACCGAAGCCGGTGGACGCGCTGTTGACCGAGGCGCACGCGCTGGGCGCGGTGGGCCGCGGCGCGCTGGCGACGCCGACGCGGTTGCTGCTGACCGGTTCGCCGGGCGACGCGGCGTCCGAGGACCGGGTGATCGCGGCCATGGAGAAGGTGCTGCCGGCCCCCATCGACCACTTCCTGCTGCAGGCCGACCTGACGGTGGTGGTGCCCGGTCCGCTGGAGCGCGGGCTGGCCGAGCAGCTGGCGGCGGTGGCGACGGTCGAGTCGGCGGGCGCGGCGATGGTCTACCGGATCAGCGAGGCGTCGATCCGGCGCGCGCTGGACACCGGGCGGACGGCCGGCGAGGTGCATGCGCTGTTCGAGCGCCACTCGAAGACGCCGGTGCCGCAGGGGCTGACCTACCTGGTCGACGACGTGGCCCGCAGGCACGGTCAGCTGCGGGTGGGCATGGCGGCGGCGTTCGTGCGGTGCGAGGATCCCGCGCTGCTGGCGCAGGCGGTGGCCGCGCCCGCGATGGCGGCGGTGGAGATGCGGACGTTGGCGCCGACGGTGGCGGTGTCGGCGGCGCCGATCGCCGACGTGCTGGCGGGGCTGCGCGCGGCGGGGTTCGCGCCGGCCGCCGAGGATTGGTCGGGTGCCGTCGTCGACATCCGCGCGCGGGGCGCCCGGGTACCCACGCTGGCGCGGCGCCGCAGTTACCGCGCGGCCTCGCAACCCAACGTGCAGACGCTGGGCGCGATCGTCGCCGTGCTGCGCAAGATGGGCGCGGGCCCGACGCGTGGGGCCCGGTTGGATCCGGCCGAGGCCATGGCGCAGTTGCAGTCGGCGGCGCATCAGCAGGCGTCGGTGGTGATCGGCTACGTGGATCCCGCCGGGGTGGCGACGCAGCGGGTGGTGGCCCCGATCAACGTGCGCGGCGGTCAGCTCTCGGCGTACGACCCGGCCGCGGGGCGGGTGCGCGAGTTCGCGATCCATCGCGTGACGTCGGTCGTGTCGGCCGACTCTGAATAATGGAACGCATGCCCTCTGCAGGATCGGAGCCAAGGTGACCGACGGCCCCCTCATCGTGCAATCCGACAAGACCGTGCTGCTCGAGATCGACCACGAGCAGGCCGGTGCGGCCCGCGCCGCCATCGCTCCGTTCGCGGAGCTGGAGCGGGCCCCGGAGCACGTCCACACGTATCGCATCACGCCGCTGGCGCTGTGGAACGCCCGCGCGGCGGGTCACGACGCCGAGCAGGTGGTCGACGCCCTGGTGAACTTCTCCCGGTATGCGGTGCCGCAACCGTTGCTGGTCGACATCGTCGACACCATGGCCCGCTACGGCCGGCTGCAGCTCGTCAAGCATCCGACGCAGGGGTTGACGCTGGTCAGCCTCGATCGCGCGGTGCTCGAGGAGGTGCTGCGCAACAAGAAGATCAGCCCCATGCTGGGCGCCCGCATCGACGACGACACGGTGGTGGTGCACCCCAGCGAGCGCGGCCGCGTCAAGCAGATGCTGCTCAAGGTCGGCTGGCCCGCCGAGGATCTGGCGGGTTACGTCGACGGCGAGGCGCATCCCATCGACCTGCAGCAGGACGGCTGGCAGCTGCGGGACTACCAGGAGATGGCGGTCGAGTCGTTCTGGGCGGGCGGGTCGGGTGTGGTGGTGCTGCCGTGCGGTGCGGGCAAGACGCTCGTCGGCGCTGCCGCCATGGCGAAGGCGGGGGCCACCACGCTCATCCTGGTGACGAACACCGTGGCGGGCAGGCAGTGGAAGCGCGAGTTGATCGCGCGGACGTCGCTCACCGAGGAGGAGGTCGGCGAGTACTCGGGTGAGAAGAAGGAGATCCGCCCGGTCACCATCGCCACCTACCAGGTGATCACGCGACGCACGAAGGGCGAGTACCGGCATCTGGAGCTGTTCGACAGCCGGGACTGGGGTCTGATCGTCTACGACGAGGTGCACCTGCTGCCCGCGCCGGTGTTCCGGATGACCGCCGATCTGCAGTCGCGCAGGCGGCTGGGGTTGACGGCCACGCTGATCCGCGAGGACGGCCGCGAGGGCGACGTGTTCAGCCTCATCGGCCCGAAGCGGTACGACGCGCCGTGGAAGGACATCGAGGCACAGGGGTGGATCGCGCCCGCGGAGTGCATCGAGGTGCGGGTGACCATGACCGACAACGAGCGGATGATCTACGCCACGGCGGAGCCGGACGAGCGCTACAAGCTGTGCTCCACGGCGCACACCAAGATCGCGGTGGTGAAGTCGATCCTGGAGAAACACGTCGGCGAGCCGACGCTGATCATCGGTGCGTACCTCGACCAGCTCGACGAGCTGGGCCAGGAGCTGAACGCACCCGTCATCCAGGGGTCGACGAAGAACGCCGAGCGCGAGGTGCTGTTCGATCAGTTCCGCAGCGGGGAGATCCGCACGTTGGTGGTGTCGAAGGTGGCGAACTTCTCGATCGACCTGCCGGAGGCCAGCGTGGCGGTGCAGGTGTCGGGCACGTTCGGGTCGCGGCAGGAGGAGGCTCAGCGGCTGGGCCGGCTGCTGCGGCCGAAGGCCGACGGGGGTGGCGCGGTGTTCTACTCGGTGGTCTCGCGGGACAGCCTGGACGCGGAGTACGCCGCGCACCGCCAGCGATTCCTCGCCGAGCAGGGCTACGGCTACGTGATCAAGGACGCCGACGACCTGCTGGGGCCCACGGTCTGAGACGGCCCGCCCGCGGGGAGGATCCCCGAGCCCGTCGCACGCGGGGCCTCGAGGGGCTAGCCTCGTACCCCATGACCGGACAAACCCACCGTCGCACCCGGGCCGCGGCAACGCTCCTGCTCGCCGGCGCCGCACTAGGGGCCGGCGCGCTCGGCCTCGCCGGTGCGGCGGCCGCCGAACCCGCCGTCCCGACGCCGACGCCGGGCGTTCCGGTGCCGCCGGGTCAGCCAGTGGTCGTGCAGGACGTGGCGGGCGGCGACGCGCCGCCGGCTCCTCCGCCGGTCGGCGGGCCACCGATGGTTCCCGAGATCCAGAACCCGCAGTACGGGTCCGGTTCGGGGCCGCTGGGCTTCCTGCGCGACGCGTGGCATCAGGCCAAGGATCCGTTCGACTACGCGGGGGCGCCCGTGGGTGCCATGCCCGCGCCGGGCGCACCGCCGCCGGGGGCCGGTCCCGCGCCGCAGCTGCCGCCGGGATACACGTCCATCAACGCGCCGGAGTCCAACGGTCCGCCCGTGGCCCCCAAGGAGCAGGGCGGCGGCCCGGCGTTGCCGCCGGGCTACTACCCGCTCAACGGTCCCCCACCGCCCGGCTACTACGACACGCCGCCCGCGACGCCAGGCGCCCCGGGTGCGGCGCCGTACCAGCCGGTGGTGTCGGCACCGCCTCCGCCGCTGCTGCCCCCGCAGTAGGTCCCCGCGGGCAAGGCCACCGCAGGCAAGCCCCCAACGACGCTCCCCCGAAGACGCTCCCCCGATAGCGCTGTGAGACGGCGGCTTTCAGCTGCGAGGAATTCGGTCGTGGCCGCGACGTGACGCCACGGCCGACCATGGCGGAATGAACGGTCGCCATCCGCACGTCCACATCGCCAGGGGCGCGGCCGGTTTGGCCGCCGCCATGGGCATCGGGCGCTTCGTCTACACCCCGATCCTGCCGTTGATGACGGCGCAAACGGGGCTGTCCCCGACGGCCGCGTCCGTGCTGGCGACCGCCAACTACGTCGGGTACCTGCTGGGCGCCCTCGCCGGCGTGGTGGCGCCGCGGGCGCTGCGGACGACGCCGGCGTGGCGCGCGGCGCTCGTCGGCGTGGTGGCGACGTTGGCAGCCATGGCGTGGGCGCACGACGTGCCGACGTGGGCGGTGCTGCGGTTGGTCGCCGGGTTCGTCAGCGCAGCGGTGTTCGTGATCGCGGTCGACTGGATGCTCGACCATGCGCGCGGCCGGTCCGCTCAGCTTCCGGGGTGGGGCTTCGGCGGGGTGGGCGTGGGCATCGCGGTGTCGGGCGCGCTGGTCCTCGGGGTGAGCGCGGCCGGGTGGCGCATCGCCTGGTGGGCGGCCGCCGGGGTGGCGGCGTGCGCGGCTGCCGTGGCATGGCATCTGCGAGGCGCGCCGGAGGTCGCGGCGTCCGTGGAGCCCGTCGCCGAGGGCCGCTCGCGACCCTGGTTCGCGGTGCTGCTGGTCTGCTACACGCTGGAGGGCGTCGGCTACGTCATCGCGGGCACGTTCCTGGTGGCGGCCATCGCCCAAACCGCGCCGGGGCATCTCGGGGCGGGCGCCTGGATCCTCGTCGGCGTGGCGGCCGCGCCGTCGGCGGTGCTGTGGGCGTGGGCCGCGACGCGCTGGTCGGCACCCGTGCTGTTGACGGTGGCGTTGGGCGTGCAGGCCGTCGGTGTCGCGCTGCCGGCGGTCGCACCGGGTGCCGCGGCGGCGCTCGTGGGTGCCGTCGCGTTCGGCGGCACGTTCATCGGCGTCAGCACCCTCGCGGTGGCGGCGGGTCGGCAGCTGGGGTTCCCGAAGGCCGTCGCCGTGCTCACGGTGGGGTACTCGCTGGGCCAGATCGCGGGCCCGCTGATCGTCGCCCCGCTGCTGTCCCACGGGTTTCGGCAGGCCCTCCTCGCGTCGGGCGGCATCGTCGCGGTCGCGGCGGCCGCGGCCGTCGTGCTGCTGGGCTGCGCCGAACTCAGACGATCGGGGGTCGGTGCGGGTCCTCGGCGGGCAACCACCCGTCCGGATCCGACAGCGGCGAGCGGTCCACGTCGGCCGTGAACGCGTCGACGACGGCGAGTACGGCGGGGTCGTCCTCGGCGCGCCGCCACACCAACGACCACGTCCACAGCGGCGCCGACGACGTCACGGCGTGGCGGACCAGATCGGTCGGGGTGGGGTCGCCCTGACCCTTCGGGTTGACGATCACCGGAACTCGCAGGCGGCGGACGTGATCGAAGAAGGTGGGCCCGGTGACGCCGCCGTCGTCGACGCGTACCAGCCTCGCTCCGGTGGTGGACGCGAACTCCTCGGCGTAGCGATTCCAGGACGACCAGCTCGCCTCGTCGGCGTCGGCCAGCACCGTGACGTCGCGTGCGGCGACCGGGTGCCCGCCGGCGGCGGTCGACACCGCGTACAGCCGGTCGACGCCCACCAGGCGCGCGTGGAGGTTCAGGGCGTCGAGATCGGAGGCCTGCACCCAGCAGACCGCCAGGTCCAGTCCGCCGTCGGCGATGCGGCCGGCCTGGACGTGGGACGGCATCACCCAGGGGTCGACGCGGACGTTCGCGACGCCGGCGGCCCGCTGCGTCCAGTCCACGGGACACCACTGCACGTAGCCGATGCGGACGGGTTCGGTTGCGCTGAGCCCCAACGCATGTCGCCGCAGGGCGTCGGCTTCCCCCACCAGCGCCCGCGCCCGCGGGAGCAGGTCCACACCGGCGGCGGTCAGCGCCACCGAGCGGCGATCGCGGTCGAACAGCCGTACCTTGAGGTCGCGTTCGAGGGCCTTGATCTGCTGGGAGAGCGACGGGCCCGCGATGCGCAGCCGTTCGGCGGCCCTGCCGAAGTTCAACTCCTCGGCGACCGTGACGAAGTAGCGCAGTTGCCGCAGCTCCACGGTGGTCAGCGTAATCCACTGGGAGGTCCCGCCTATCAGCAGTGAGCATTCCGGTCCCGGCCGGCGGGACGACTGCCCGGTGCGGCGGCGTTGACCGGGACAGCGTTGATTCGGACAGCGTTCCACGAGTCACCAGCAGAAGGGATCTCGACATGACCACCACCCCACGCGTCGCGCTCGTCACCGGAGCCTCCCAGGGCATCGGTGCGGGTCTGGTCGACGGCTATCGCCGCCTCGGTCACGCCGTCGTCGCCACCTCGCGCAGCATCGCACCGTCACCGGATCCCCTGGTGCTGACCGTGCCCGGCGACCTGGCCGAACCCGGCTTCGGACGCCGTGTCGTCGACGCGGCGCTCGAGCGGTTCGGCAGGATCGACACCTTGGTCGACAACGCGGGCATCTTCATCCCGAAGTCGTTCGTGGACTACACCGACGAGGACTACGAGGCCATCACCGGGGTGAACCTGCGCGGCTTCTTCGACGTGACGCGGGCGGCCGTGGCGGCGATGCTGCGCCAAGGCGACGGCGGGCACGTCGTCGCCATGTCGACGACGCTCGTCGAGCATCCGAACGCCGCGGTGCCGTCGGCGTTGGCGTCGTTGACCAAGGGCGGCGTCGACGCCGCGATGCGGGCCTTGGCCATCGAGTACGCCGACCGCGGAATCCGTTCCAACACGGTGTCGCTCGGCATCGTCAGGACGCCCATGCACGACGAGTCGGCGTACTCGGAGCTGGCGCGGTTGCATCCGCTGGGCCGGGTGGGCGAGGTCGCCGACGTCGTCGACGCCGTGCTGTACCTGGAGAACGCCCGGTTCGTCACCGGCGAGGTGCTGCACGTCGACGGCGGCCAGAGCGCGGGCCACTGATGTCCGCCGAACGCGTCGTCCACGAGGTCATGGGCCGCTGGAAGGCGGGCATCGACGCCCAGGATCCCGACGCGGTGGCCGCGGTGTTCGCCGATGACGCGGTGTTCCAGGGGATGCGACCGTACGTGGTGGGCCGCGCCGGCGTGGCCGCCTACTATGCCGCTCAGCCCGCAGGCATGACCGTGACCTACGAGGTGCTCGAAACCCGTTCTCCCGCAGATCACGTGGTGGTGTCCTACCTGGCCGCGACGTTCCGCTTCGTCGACCGGGAGCCGCTCTCGCTGCACGTGGGAGTGGTCCTAGTACAAGCGGGCGCGACCTGGCAGGTGGTGCAGTATCAGGCGGCGCAGGTCTCCTAGAGCAGGCTGATGATCGAGATGGACGACGTCGTGGTCGCCTGCGCCCCCTGCTGATCGGTGACCTTGAACGTGAAGGTGCGGGTGCCGAGGCTGATCGTGCCGTTGATGTTCCACGTGACGCTCTGCAGCGCGGCCTGGTACTGGGCCGCGGTGGCATCGCCGGTGAGCGTCAGGGTGCGGGCGCTCGAGTCCCAGTTCGCCGAAATGGGGCTGCCGACCGGCAAACTCACCGTCACCGCGTCGCTGGCGAGCACGTAGACCCCGCCGGAGACGGTCACGCTGGCGCTCTTGAGCTTGGTGGAGTCGTCGGCGATGGTGAAGTTCGGGTCCACCACGCGCGGTAGCGCCGTGCCGGCGATCGACACGCTGAGACTGCCGGGCGACACCGTCAGCAGCGGCAACGCGTTGCCGAGCACGGAGGCGGTGAACGGCAGCGAGGTCCCGGTGAGGTTCTGCGCGTCGGTCACGTCCATCGTGAAGGTCCGCAGTCCGAGCAGTGCCGTCGACGTGGTGGCGAACGTCACCGAGCGCAGCGCGGCCTGGTAGTTCTCGACGGTGGTGGTGCCGGTCAGCGACAGGATGCCGGTGGCGCCGTCGTAACTCCCGGTGATGCCGAAGGCGTTCGTGAAGCCCAGCACGTCGCCGGTCTGCCTGCCCGCGGTGATTCGCACGGTCGCACCCTTGATCTGGGTGGAGTCGTCGGCGACCACCACGAACGGGTCGAGCACCACCGCGTCGTTGCCCGCGACGTACGGGATGGCGTTGAGCAGCGAGCCGACCACCAGCGGCGCCTGGTTGGCGAGCACCGTCACCGCCAGCGTGGCGGCCGGGCCCGTCGCCCCCTCGACGTCGGTCGCACTGAGCGTCACCACCCGGATGCCCTGCGGTGCCGTCGAACTCGACGAGAACGTGAGTGCCCGCAGCGCCTCTTGGTACTGCGCCACGGTCGCCGACCCGGTCAGGGTGGCGACGCCGGTCGCGGAGTCGTACGCGAACTGGATCGGGTTGTTCTGTGGCGCCACGTATCCGATGACGTCGGTGGCGGTGCGTCCCGTGCCGATGGTGACGGTGGCACCCGTCAGCGTCGCCGAGTTCACGTCGAGGACGGTGACCAGCGGGTCGAGGCCGATCGCCGTCGATCCCGCCGTGTACGTGCGTCCCAACGACGTGGTGATCAGCGGCGGCACGTTCGCGGCGGGCGCGACGACGGTCACCGCGACGAGTCCCGGGGTGCTGTCGACGCCGTCGGCGGTCACCACGATCGACACCGTCCGCACGCCGATGGTCCCGGTGCTGGCGAACGTGACGGTGCGCAGCGCGTCCTGGAACTGTTGCAGCGACGCCGGCCCGCTGAGCACCAGCGTTCCGGTGCCGGCATCCCAGCTGCCCGTGATCCCGCCCCCGTTGGCGAATCCCAGTGTGTCCGCGCCGCTTTGATAGCCGAGACCGTTGATCGTCACGGTGGCGCGGGTGACCGTCGGCGAGTCGACGTCGATGACGGTCACCGCGGGGTCGAGGGTCAGCGGCGACGTCCCCGACGTGTACGCCCGCACCGGCGTGGTCGCCAGCACCGACGGGACGTTCACCGGTACCGGCAACGCCGCGATGGTGACGGCGGTGGCCGTGGGCGCGCTGGGGACGCCGTCGGCGGTGACGACGATCGCGACGGTGCGGACGCCCGCCGTCGCGGTGGAGGCGAACGTCACCTGACGCAGCGCGGTCTCGTAGTCCGCGGTGGTGCCGGTACCCGTCAGTGTGAGGACGCCCGTGGCCGCGTTCCACGATCCGCTGATGCCACCGGAACCGGTGTAGCCCAGCGTGTCCTGGCCCTGGACGTAGCCGACTCCGATGGCGACGGTGGCCGCGGTGGGGCTTGGGGAGTCCACGTCGATGACGGTCACCAGCGGGTCGAGGACCACGGCACTGCCGCCGCCGGTGTAGAGCTTCACGGGCAGCGCCGCGACGACGGCAGGCGTGTTGGTGACGGCTGGCAGGGCCGCGACGGTGACCAGCGTCGTCGTCGGAGCACTGTCGACGCCGTCGGCGGTGAGCACGATCGAGATCGTGCGGACCCCGACGGTCGCCGAACTCTGGAAGGCGACCTGGCGCAGGGCGGCCTGATAGTCCGCGACGGTTCCCGGGCCGGTGAGGGTCAACGTGCCGGTGACGGCGTCGAACGTCGCGGCGATGGCACCGGAAGCGCCGTAGGACAGCACGTCCGAGCCGGTGGCATAACCCGCGGCGATCCGTACGGTCGCCTTCGTCGCGGTCGTCGAGTCCGGGTCCAGCACGCGGATGCCGCCGTCGAGCACCATGGGCTGCCCGATGGTGGTGTAGAGCGCGGCCGGGGTGACCGCGACCAGTGACGGCGTGTTGGTCACCACGGGCAGGGTGGCGACGGTGACGAGGGTGGTCGTCGGCACGTTCGTGACGCCGTCGGCGGTGACCGTCATCGCCACCGTGCGCACGCCGAGCGTGGCGGTCGAGGCGAACGTCACGCTGCGCAGGGCGTCCTGGTACTGCGCCACGGTCCCGGTGCCGCTGAGGGTCAGCACGCCCGTCTGGGCGTCCCAGTCGGCGACGATGGCGCCGGTGCCGGTGTAGCCCAGCCGATCGGTGGCCGGGTCGTAGTCGGTGATGGCGACGGTGGCGCGGGTCGGCGCGTCCGAGTCGACGTCGACGAGGGTGACGAGCGGGTCGAGGACGACGGCGGCTCCACCCTGGGTGTAGAGCTTGACCGGGGTGACGGCGATCAGCGTGGCTGCGTTGGGCGCGACGGGAAGTGCGGCCACGGTCAGCAGCATGGTGCTGGCGGCGCTGTCGAGGCCGCCTGCGGTGACCACGATGGAGACGTCGCGGATGCCGGCCACCGTCGCGGCGAACGTCACGTCGCGCAGGGCGGCCTGGTACTGCGCGGCGGTCCCGTCGCCCTGCAGGGTCAGGACGCCGCCGCTGAAGGTGCCGGTGATGGTGCCCGAGCCGGCGTAACCCAGCACGTCGCCGGCCTGGTAGCCGCCGATCGTCACGACGGCGCGGGTCACGGTGGAGTCGGGGTCGAGCACGGTGGCCAGCGAATCCAGTTGCACGGCTTGACCGCCCGCGACGTAGAGCTTGACCGGGGTGGTGGCGACCACCGGGGGGACGTCGGTGGCGATCGGGAGCTGTGCGAGGGTGACGGTCACCAGCGCGGGTGCACTGGTCACGCCGTCGGCCGTGACGTCGATCGACAGCGTGCGCACCCCCAGCAGCGCAGGTGAACCGAACGTCACCTGGCGTAGCGCGTCCTGGTACTGCTCGAGGGTCGCGTCGCCCTGCAGCGTCAACACCCCGCCGGTGAACGTGCCCGTGATGGGTCCGGTGCCACCGTAGGCCAGGACGTCGCCGGGCTGGTAACCCCCGATGGTCACCGTGGCCCCGGTGGCGATGGTGGAGTCCGGGTCGAGGATCGTGATCGTGGGGTCGAGGACGGTCGCCGCCCCGGCGCCGGTGTACAGCCGGACCGGCGATGCGACCACGAGCGAGCCGACGTTGCCGGTCACCGGCAGGGCGGCGATGGTGAGCACCGTGGCGGTGGGCACGCTCGACACGCCATCGGCGGTCACCACGATGGAGATGGCGCGCACGCCTGCGGTGTCGGTCGACGCGAACGTGACGGCCCGCAGGGCGGCCTGGTAGTCGGCCACGGTGCCCGCACCCTGCAGCGTCAGCACGCCGTCGGCGTACGTGCCCGAGATCGTGCCGTTGCCGGTGTACGCCAACGTGTCCGCGGACGTGTAGCCGGTGATGGTGACGGTCGCGCGGTCGACGTTGGGCGAATCCGGATCGAGGATGGTCACCCGCTCGTCCAGCACCACGGCCTGGCCGCCCGCGGTGTAGAGGGCGGCTGGTGAGGTCGCCACCAGCGCGGGAGTGTTGCCCACCACCGGCAGGGTGGCGACGGTCAGCAGCGTCGTGGTGGGCGCACTGGACACGCCGTCGGCGGTGACGACGATGGCCACCGACCGCACGCCGACGGGCCCGGTGGAGGCGAACGTGACGGCCCGCAGCGCGGCCTGGTAGTCGGCCACGGTGCCCGCACCCTGCAGCGTCAGCACGCCGCCGGCATAGCTTCCGGTGATCGTGCCGGTTCCGCCGTAGGCCAACACGTCCCCTGGCGCGTAGCCGGTGATGGTCACGGTGGCCTTGTCCACGTTCGGCGAGTCGGGATCGAGGATGGTGACCAGCGGGTCCAGCACGACGGGCTGGCCGTTCGAGGTGTAGAGCTTGACGGGGGTGGCCGCGACCAGCGACGCCACGTTGCCCGCCGTCGGCAACGAGGCGATGGTCAGCGTCATGAGGCTGGGGGCGCTCTGGACCCCGTCGGACGTCAGCGTCATCGAGATGGTGCGCACGCCAACGGCATCCGTGGAGGCGAAGGTCACTGCGCGCAGGGCCGCCTGGTAGTCGGCCACGGTGCCCGGGCCTTGCAGCGTCAGCACGCCACCGGCGTAGGTGCCGGAGATGGTCCCGGTTCCGGTGTAGGCCAACGTGTCGCCGGCGGTGTACCCGCCGATGGTGACGGTGGCCTTGGTCGCGGAGGTGGAGTCGACGTCGATGACGGTGGCCAGCGGGTCGAGCACGTCGGCTGCGCCGCGGCCGGTGTAGACCTTGACCGGGACGGTCGCCACCACGCCGGGAACACTGCCGGGCAGGCCCGCGATGACCACGGCGACCAGGCCGGGTGCGCTCGGGACGTCGGCGGCGTCGGAGACGACGACGGACACCGTGCGTGCGCCGACGGCCGCGCCGGACGTACTGAACGTGACGGCCCGCAGCGCCTGCTGGTAGGCCGCGACCGTGGCCGAGCCGGAGAGCACGAGTTCGCCGGTCGCGGAATCGAATTGGCCGGTGATGGGCCCGCCGGTGACACCGTAGGCCAGGGTGTCGGCCAGCGGGTCGAAGCCGACGCCGATCTTGACGACGGCGCGGCTCAACGTGTCCGAGTCGACGTCGACCACCGTGAGCAACGGATCGAGTGCCTTCGGGCCGCTGCCGGTGGAGTAGGTGAGCAGTCCCGACGTCAGGACCACCGACGGGATCTGCGTCGGCAGGCTCGCGACCACCACGGCGACGGTGCCGGGCAGGCCGGCCACCGCGTCGGCGTCGGTGACCACCACGCCGACGGTGCGCACGCCGACGACGGCCGAGGACGTCGTCGCGAACGTGACCGCGCGCAGCGCCGCCTGGTATTGCGCGACGGTTGCCGAACCCGTCAGCACGAGCGTGCCGGTCTCCGTGTCGAAGTGGGCGGAGATCGGACCTGCCCCGCCGGTGTAGGCCAGGGTGTCGGTGGCCTTGTCGTAGCCGGCGCCGATGGTCACGGTGGCGCCGGCCAGTTCGGTGGTGTCGACGTCGATCACGGTCAGCAGCGGGTCGAGGGTCTTGGGCGCGCCGCCCGCGGTGTAGGCCAGGACGGCCGACGTCGCGACGATCGAGGGCACGTTGACCGGCAGGTGTACGACGGTGATCGCGACCAGCGCGGGCGGGCTGGTCGCCGCACCGGCATCGGTCACCTCGATGGTGACCGCCCGTACGCCCACGGGCGTCGTCGCCGAGCTGCTGAACGTCACCGCGCGCAGCGCCTCCTGGTACTGCGCCACCGTGGCGGTACCGGTGAGCGTCAGCGTTCCCGTGGCGGCGTCGTAGCTTCCCTGGATCGGGTTGTTCTGCGGTGCAGCGTAATTCAGTGCATCGGTGGCGGAGGTGAAGGCGCCGCCGAGCGTCAGCGTTGCACCGGACAGCAGAGGCGAGTCCACGTCGGCGACCAGGATGGTGCCGTCGAGTTGCCTGGGCCCGGTACCGGCGGAATAGGTCAGCAATCCGGTGGTGACCACCAGCGGTGGCACGTTGACGGGGGCGCCGAGTCCGGTGACCGTGATCAGCCCCGGCGCGCTGGCCAGCCCCTGGTCGTCGGTGACGACGACGGTCAGGGCCTTGATGACGCCCGAGGCGGTGCTGCTCGTCGAGATCGTCACCGCCCGCAGCGCGTCCTGGTACTGCGCGGCGCTGGCCGCGCCCGTCAGCGTCAACGTTCCGGTGGCGGTGTCGTAGCTTCCCCGAATCGGGTTGTCGCTCAGGGGGGTGAACGCCAGGGTGTCCCCCGGGGTGAAGCCCAGCCCGATCTTCACCGTCGCCCCCGACAGGGTGGGCGAGTCGAGGTCGGTGACCACGAGCTGGCCGTCGAGCGTGCGCGGGGGGTCGCCGGGGACCAGGTTGGGTCCCAGCACCGTGGTGAGCACGACGGGGGGCAGGTTCAGGTCGACCACCGTGACGCCGACGAGTCCGGGCGGGCTGGCGACGTCCGTGGCGTCGGTCGCGACGATCGAGACCGTCCGCACGCCGAGTGTGGCCGCCGTCGTCGCGAACGTCACCGACCGCAGCGCATCCTGGTATTGCTGCGCCGTGGCCGCCCCCGTCAGGGTGAGCGTGCCGGTGGTGGCGTCGTAGGACCCCTGGATCGGGTTGTCGCTCAACGGGGTGAACGCCAGCCGGTCGCCGGCGGCGTAGCCGGCGCCGATGGTGACCACGGCGCCCTTGAGGTACTGCGAGTCGAGGTCGGCGACCACGACGAGCGGGTCGAGCCGCACCGGCGGGTCCCCCGCCTTGACGATGGGCCCGACGGCCGTGGTGACCACCAGTGGGGGCAGGCTCAGCGCCAACATGGTGACGACGACCAGTGCGGGCAGGCTCGACAGGTTCTGCGGATCGGTGACCGACATCGTGACGTTCTTGACGGCGACCACGGCCGACGACGTCGTGTCGAACGTGATCGATCGCAGCGCGGCCTGGTACTGCTCCACCGTGGCCGTGCCGGTGAGCGTGAGCGTGCCGGTGGCGGCGTCGTAGGACCCGGTGATGGGGTTGCCCGCGGTCGGGGTGTACGTCAGCCTGTCCCCCTGGGCGAACCCGAGCCCGATCTTCACGGTGGCACCCTTCAGGGTGCCGGAGTCCAGATCGGCGACCACGACCGACGAATCGAGGGTCACCGCAGGGCCGTTCGGCGTCGCCACCGGCCCCACGACGGTGGTCACGACCACGGGCGGGATGCCCACGGCAGATCCGACGACGGAGACCGCGACGGTCTTGACCACGGTGTCGGGCTGGGCGATGCCGAAGAAGCGTGCGACGGTCTCGAACACGTGCTGCACGACGCCCAGGAGGCCGCCGAGGTGCATGTCGGGGCCGTCGCCGACGGCGATGGTGAAGCTGTCGGTGAGCCCCTGGGCCGGCACCGCGATGCGTGGGGTGTACGTGTAGGTGCCGTTGGGGTTGATCACCACGGTGCCGTACCTGCCCTGCTGGGTGACGTAGGCGGTGAGGGGATCACCGTTGGGGTCGACGGCGTTCAGCAGTCCGGTGACCACGCCGGTCGTCGACTGCCCGGTGAGCTGCACCGGGTTGACGATGGGGCTGCGGTTGAAGAAGGTGTGGTCGATTTCCCTTCGCACCCAGGCCAATACGGTCCACAGCGAGGGGAGCTGGATCGGCGCGGCCGGTCCTGGAGTGAGGAACGGGGTGAGCAGGGATCCGACGAAGCCGGTGAACGCGTTGATAATGACCCCGGGTGCGGCCAGCAGGGCCGCCACCGGGTCGGCGGGCGGGGCGGGCACCGTCGGGGACGCGTTGGACTGCACGGCCTGGGGCGCCGGATCGGTCGCGGTCACCGACATCGTGGTCGGCGCGGCCTGCTGCGCGGCATCGGGACCGTCGGCGGCTCCGGGGTCGGCGGTGTTCGCCGCAGCCGCGGTGACCGTCGTCGCCCGGTGCGGTGTGGGC
>NZ_JBYVYK010000077.1:0-18070 GCF_058148405.1 Mycobacterium sp. DHQP2018-32-09
CCCCCGAGGAGGCACCGTGACCCAGCGACAGGCCCCCGACCGCGCCGTGAGCGACGAGGACTTCCGCGACATCCTGGCCGCCACCCGCGAGTTCGTCCGATCCGCCGTCGTTCCGCGCGAGACCGAGATCATGACCGCCGACCGCGTACCCGACGACATCCGCGCACAGGCCATGGAACTGGGCCTGTTCGGGTATGCCATCCCCCAGGAGTGGGGCGGCCTGGGCCTGGACCTGACGCAGGACGTGGAGCTGGCCATGGAACTCGGCCACACCACGCTGGCGCTGCGCTCGATGTTCGGCACGAACAACGGGATCGCGGGCCAGGTACTGGTGGGCTTCGGCACCGACGAACAGAAGAGCCGCTGGCTCAAGGGCATCGCGTCGGGCGACGTCGTCGCTTCCTTCGCCCTCACCGAACCCGGCGCCGGGTCCAATCCGGCGGGGTTGCGCACCAAGGCCGTGCGCGACGGCGACGGCTGGCTGATCACGGGCCAGAAGCGGTTCATCACCAACGCGCCCACCGCCACCCTGTTCGTGGTGTTCGCCCGCACGCGGCCCGCCGACGCCGACGGCGCGGGCATCGCGGTGTTCCTCGTCCCGGCCGACGCGGCGGGCGTCACCGTCGGCGCCAAGGACGCCAAGATGGGCCAGGAGGGAGCGTGGACCGCCGACGTGACCTTCGACGACGTCCGCGTCGACGCCGACGCCCTGGTGGGCGGTGCCGAGGACATCGGCTATCGCGCCGCGCTGACCTCGCTGGCGCGCGGCCGCATCCACATCGCGGCCCTCTCGGTCGGCGTCGCCCAGCGTGCACTCGACGAGTCGGTGGCCTACGCCGCCACCGCCACCCAGGGCGGCACGCCCATCGGCGAGTTCCAGCTGGTCGCCGCCATGCTCGCCGACCAGCAGACCGGCGTCATGGCAGGGCGCGCCATGGTCCGCGACACCGCCCGGCAGTGGGTCGACGGCACCGATCGGCGGATCGCGCCGTCGGCTGCGAAACTGTTCTGCACCGAGATGGCCGGACGCGTCGCCGATCTCGCGGTCCAGGTGCACGGCGGCAGCGGGTACATGCGCGAGGTCCCCGTCGAGCGCATCTACCGGGAGGTGCGGCTGCTGCGCCTCTACGAGGGCACCAGTGAGATCCAGCGGCTCATCATCGGCGGCGGCCTGGTCAAGGCCGCCCGCGCCGACCGTGGCTGACGCGGGCGGGCCGACCGCTCACGCGATGTAGCGGGTGATCGACGCCACCACGGCGGCCGGCTTCTCGGATCCCTCGATCTCGATGGTGATGGTCGTCGTCACCTGCACCGCGCCCTCCAGCTGGGTGACCCCGGTGATCTCGCCTCGCGCGCGGATGCTCGCCCCGACCCTGACGGGGCTGATGAAGCGCACCTTGTCGTAGCCGTAGTTGACCGCCAGCGACACGCCCTCGACGCGGAACAGCTGGTGGGAGAAGTGCGGCACCAGCGACAGCGTCAGCAGTCCGTGCGCGATGGTGCCCCCGAACGGGCCGTCGGCGGCCTTGGCCGGGTCGACGTGGATCCACTGGTGGTCCTCGGTGGCGTCCGCGAACTGGTTCACCCGGGCCTGCTCGACGGTCAGCCATTCCGTGGGTCCGAATTGGCTGCCGCGTGCTTCAGCTAATTCATTCAGATTGTTGAACACCTTCATCGCTACTCCTCTGGCCGAGTCGACACCGCGGTTGAGGACGTTAGTACACGCGCCGACAAATCGTTGCCAGCTCGGGCGGCGATTTGCTGACATCGCGACCGAAGTGGCCACCTGTTCGCCATCATTGCCCCGCTAAGCGGCCACGCTGGGGAAATGCCGGAAGCGACGCATTGCAGGAGATTGACGAATGCGGAAAGGTTCCGCGTCTCATGCCGCCTGACCAGCGGTTACCGATGGGTAGTGATGCTATCCAGACTAGATTCCCCCAGGTTGCGGGCTGATACTGACTGCGCGATTCGCATTAACTCCGATGCGAATGACACCCCAGCCGGAGACCGTTTCGACGGGGCTCCCGAGCATTGGAGACGAGGCGAGAATGAGCGTTCCCTTCACCGAATTGTCCGATTCCAGCTATGGAACGATGACGGAATCGATCAGTTGGTGGGATTCCGATTCCCGCTCCACGATGGTCATCTCGACGCCCGAGTTGGATCCCGGAACGTGGCAGGAATACCTTCGCGAGGCCGAGCGCAGCTATCGCAGGCACGGCGTGGAGAACGCGCTCGAGATCGATCAGATCGCCGACGGGGCGGACACCGCGTTGTTCTGGACCCTGGTCGACGACGACGGCGCCCTGCTCGGTGGCGTCCGCGCGGTGGGCCCGCTGACCGGCGCCGAGGACTCCCACGCGGTGCTCGAATGGGCGGGGCAGCCCGGCCAGGCCGCGGTGCGCAAGATGATCGACGACCGCGCGCCGTTCGGGGTCCTGGAGATGAAGACCGCCTGGACCACCGAGGACCGTGGTCGCGCGCGGTCGGCGTCGACGGCATTGGCGCGCAGCGCCTTTCATGCCATGGAGCTGCTGGGCGTGCAGTTCTGCATGGCGACGTCGGCCCCGCACGTGCTGGCCCGCTGGGGCTCGTCGGGTGGCGTGGTGGCACCCATCCCCGCGGCGCCGTATCCCGACGAGCGCTACCTTACGAAGATGATGTGGTGGGACCGGCGAACGTTCGCCAATCACGCAGATCCCGAACAGGTGCCGAAGATCCTGCGTGAGATCGCGACGGTCGCGGGCCAGGCCGCGGTGGCCCTGTGAGCGATCGCGCCCCGGCCGGACCCGACTCGTTCGAGGCCGTCCTGTTCGAGGACCGGGCCGACGCCGACGCGCTGGCGGTCCTGCTGGCCGACCCCGTGGTCGAACGGCTCGATACCCTTGTCGCACAACGGCGCGCGCTCGCGGAGGTGTTGCGCGCCGGCGGCAGCCACGGTGATGGCGACGGCGATCACCTCGGTGCCGAACCGGCGCGCTGGGCGTACTACCCGTGGCGGCGGACCCTGGTGCGCGTGCTCGGCCCGCGGGCGTTCCGCCGCGTGCGGCTCGACCGCAACCGCAACCTGGTGACCGCCGCCGAGCAGGATCGCCTGGGCCGACTCCGCATCGGGGTGGTGGGGCTGAGTTCCGGTCACGTCATCGCCCACACGCTCGCGGCGCAGGGCCTCTGTGGGGAACTGCGGCTGGCCGACTTCGACGAGCTGGAGTTGGCGAACCTCAACCGCGTACCCGCGGGCGTCCTGGACCTCGGGCTCAACAAGGCCACCGCAACGGCGCGGCGCATCGCCGAACTCGACCCCTACCTGACCGTGCGGCCGTGGCCGAACGGCGTGACGGCCGACACCGTGCACGACTTCGTCGACGGTCTCGACGTGGTGGTCGAACAGTGCGACTCCCTGGACGTCAAGGCCCTCGTCCGGCAGGTCGCCCGGGAGCGGGGCGTGCCCGTGGTGATGGCGACCAGCGACCGGGCCATGATCGACGTGGAGCGGTTCGACACGGACCCGGACTACCCGGTCTTCCATGGGCTTCTCGGTGACGTCGACGTTGCCGCGCTGCGCGCACTCGACGGCGGCCAGCGGGTGGCGTACGTCCTGCGACTCCTCGACGTCGCCGGGCTGGCGGACCGATCGGCGGCGTCGCTGCTCGAGGTGGGACACGAGCTGGCGACGTGGCCGCAGTTGGCGGGCGACGTGACGCTGGGTGCCGGCGCGGTGACCGAGGCGGTGCGGCGCATCGGGCTGGGTCTGCCGCTGACCTCCGGCCGCGTGTGCCTGGACGCGGGTGCGGCACTCGACCGCCTCGAGCGGCCGCGCGTGCCCGCGGGCACAGCGGCGGAGCCGCCCACCAGCACAGCGGCGGAGCCGCCCACCAGCACAGCGGCGGAGCCGCCCACCAGCCCAGCGGCGGAGCCGCCGTCGGCAGGTGGTGCGGAAGATCCGCACGGGTCCATCGGCACCTTCGAGGCCATGGCGGCGGCCGCCAATCGCGCGCCGTCGGGCGGCAATTCGCAGCCGTGGTCCATCGAGGTACGTGACGACGCGCTGGTGATCGCGGTGGAGCCGACGCTGACGTCGGCCATGGACATCGGCTTCCGCGGCAGTGCCGTCGCCGTCGGCGCGGCGGTGTTCAACGCGCAGGCTGCCGCCGGTGCCGCGGGCCGCGCGACGCGCGTGCGGTACGACCAGACCGCGGCCAGTCCACTGCGTGCCACGGTGCACCTGGCCGAGGGCACGGATGCCCGCCGCGCCCGCTGGTATCCGGCGGTGTGGCGCCGCGAGACCAACCGGCATCTGGGAACGGGTGCGGCACTCGACGGCGCCGCGCGCGAGGAGCTGGTGCGCGCCGCCGAGGCGGAGGGCGGCGGCCTGTGCCTCGTCACCGACCGCGATCGCATCGCGGTGGCCGCCGACGTGCTGGGCGCCAGTGATCGCATCCGGTATCTGACGCCCCGGCTGCACGCCGAGATGATGTCCGAGCTGCGGTGGCCCGTCGACGCCGAGACCGCGGCGGAAGCCGGCATCGACACCGGCACGAAGACCGGTACGAACACAGGCACGAACGCCAGCACGAACACCGACATGGACACCGGCATCGACGTCCGCAGCCTCGAACTCGACCCGGTGATGACGCTGGCCCTCGACGTGCTGAAGCGGTCGGAGGTGATGGCGGCCCTGGCGTCGTGGGACGGGGGCCGCATCCTCGGGGTGGACACCTGGGCCCGCGTCAGCGCCAGCAGCGCGCTGGCGGTGGTGACCGTCGACGGTGACGCGCTCACCGACTACGCCAGGGGTGGTGCGGCCGTCGAGGCCGTGTGGCTCGCCGCTCAAGAGGCCGGGTTGTCCGTGCACCCCGTCTCCCCCGCGTTCCTGTACGCCCGATCGTCGGCGGACGTGGCCGAGGTGGTCGGTCACCGCGCCGACGATCTCGTGCGCTTGCGGGACCGCTTCGCCGACGTGGCCGAGCTGGGCGCGGCGGTGCCGGCGCTGATCTTGAGGTTGGCAGTGACGGCGCCCACGACGACCCGCAGCCGTCGACGGTCCGTGAATGCCTTCGACCGGCGATATTCTGTTGGCGATGTCCGGAGATCTCCCTCGAGTCAGCCTTGACCGGCTGGTGACGAACGTCGCCGTCGACCTCATGGCGTCGAGCGCGGCCACCGCCGTGCCCGTGGCTCAGAAGGTCCTCGGCATGCTGGTCGAATACTTCGACGTGGACGTGAGCTTCTTGCGCCACAACGATCACTCGATCCGCGCCTCGGTGCTGGTGGCGGAGTGGCCGCAGCGGTACGACGTGCCCGATCCCGACCCGCTGGGCGTGGTGTACTTCGCCGACGCCGATCCGGTGTTCGCCCTGTCCGAGCACGCCAAGAAGCCGCACGTGTTCCGGCCGGACATCGAGGACGACTACCAGAAGCGCATCGAGGAGAGCCGTCAGATCCCGCAGACCTCGATGGCCGCCTCGCCGCTGGTCTCGGGCGACGTCACCACCGGTGTCCTGGGCTTCGTGAAGTTCGGCGACCGCGAATGGCTGCCCGAGGAACTCAATGCGCTGGAGGCCATCGGCTCCCTGTTCGCGCAGGTGCAGGCCCGCGTGCAGGCCGAGGAACGGCTGCGCTACCTGGCCGACCACGACGACCTCACCGGTCTGTCCAACCGGCGCGCGCTGCTGAACCACCTGACCGAGCGGCTCGCCGCCGGCGGGCCCGATCCGGTCACGTTGCTGTCGATCGACCTGGACCGGCTCAAGACCATCAACGACTACCTGGGCCATACCGCCGGTGACTGGTTCATCCGGGTGCTGGCCGACCGACTGACCCAGGGCACCAAGCGCACCAGCTTCATCGCGCGTCCCGGCGGCGACGAGTTCGTGATCGTGCCCGCCGAGGCCATGCCCGCCGCGGAGGCCGCCGACCTCGCCGCGGACCTGCTGGGCAGCCTGCGGGAACGGGTGGCGATCGACGGCGAGATGCTGACGCGCACCGTCAGCATCGGGGTGGCGCTGGGCATCCCCGGCCGGGACACCACCACCGATCTGCTGCGGCGGGCGGACCAGGCCGTCCTGACGGCCAAGGCGGAGGGGGGCAACCAGGTCGCGGTGGCCACCGACGAGATGGCGTTGGAGTCGGAGTTCCGCAACGACATCGAGCTGCACCTGCAGAACGTCACCGAGAGCGGCGCCCTGTTCCTGCGCTACCTCCCCGAGGTCGACATGCGTACGGGCGCGGTCCTGGCGACCGAGGCGCTGATCCGATGGGACCACCCCACCCGGGGGCTGCTGTCACCCGCCGCGTTCATCACGGTCGCCGAATCCATCAACCTCGCCGGCGAACTGGGCCGCTGGGTGATGCGCACGGCGTGCGCCGAGTTCGCCCGGTGGCGCTCGCTGGGCCACGCCGACGACGTGGTGCTGCGGCTCAACGTGTCCCCCGTGCAGCTGGTGACCGACGGTTTCGTCGAGACGGTGTCTGGCATCCTCGCCGAGTTCGGGTTGGAGCCGAACTCGGTGTGCGTCGAGATCACCGAGAGCGTGGTGGTCCAGGACCTGGAGACCACGTCGATCACCCTCCAGGGCTTGCGCGACGTCGGGGTCAGGATCGCGATCGACGACTTCGGCACCGGCTACAGCGTGTTCTCGCACCTCAAGCAGCTGCCGGTCGACGTGTTGAAGATCGACCGGGGCTTCGTGACGGACCTGGGCGCGAATCCCGACGACCTGGCGATCGTGCGCGCGATCATCGCGCTGGCCGATGCGTTCGGGCTGGAACTGGTGGCCGAGGGCGTCGAGACCGAGGTGGCGGCCCAGACGCTGCTGGCCCACGGCTGCCACCGGGCGCAGGGGTTCCTGCTGTCGGAGCCGATCTCGGGCGACGAGATGGTCGAGCTACTCGCCCGGGGCCGGGTCGGCGTGCACTTTCCCGCAGCGCAGGGCTGACCAGACCGTACGCGTGTCGTGCAGTCCCGCGCGTAGCGTCCGTCCGGACACGGTGCACAAGGGGCGGCGGTGCTCGGGTGGGGCCGTGTCGAGCAGCTCCACCCGGCCGAAGCGGCTCGCGGTTCGTCCCACCAGGCACACCTGGCGCACGTAGCCGTCCGCGGGGACGCCGACCTGGACGTCGTCGAACCAGTCGTGATCGCTCGGCGCGAGGGTGACACCCCGCCGCGCGCGTACCGTCGTCCGGCCCGTCGCCGTGGCCAGCACGGCTCCGACGACGCGGCCGTCGTCGAACACCAGGCGCTCCAGGGCGGCCTGGGCCAGCACGTCCACGCCCCGCTCGGCGGCGGTGCCCGCCATCCAGTCGCGGAGGGCAGGCGCCCCCGATTCCCGGCGCCAGGACATCGAACCCAACGGGGTCACCTCGATGGTGCCGCCGTCAGCGGCGCGCATCGTGGTGGCACCGGATCCGGACACGTGGGAGAACACGATCCCGTAGGGCGAGGTGAGGCATTGTGCTGCCCAGTCGGTCAGCCGTGAGCCCACGAACGTCTCGGGCGCCTCCGCGGTGACCATGCTCGCCGCGCGCGTGGGCACGGGCAGATTCCGGGCGACGAACGCGGTTTCCGGCACCCATTCTGCGAATCCAGCGAAGTAGTCGGCGGTGGCTGGGTCGGTCGCGTCGGTCGGCAGCCACCCGCGCATCGCCCGCAGCCGACGGCGCGTGGCCAGCCCGGCACCGGTGGTGTCGGGCGCCGCGGTGGAACCGGCCACCAGCACGCTATGACCTGCGTCGACGGCGGCGATTGCCCCCGCAAGCCCGCCCATGCCGGCACCGATGCACAGCACGTCGACTTCGTGATCCCACATCAGCGCGTCCACCCCAGGGTTGCCATGGCTTCGTTGTCATCGTCGTGTCCGCGGCCGGAACGGCGCATCGCGGCGGCCGTTGCGGCGCGGGTCGAGGCGGCACGAGCTGCGTCGTCCGTCCCGGTCGCGTACCGGGGACCCGCCGTGGCCGCACGTCCCACTCGTCGCGGCGAGATGTTTGCCACCCCACCGCGTGTCGACCGCACGTCCTGAACGGGTCGCCTACCAGCGACTTTCGGACCAGCGGTCATCACGTTGGCTAGTTTACATACCAAAGGGATGGTCTGCAGCCCTGGTCTTGACTTCGAGTCTGGAGCAAAATCGGGCACGTGCCCGACCAGCATCCGGGGCCCGACCGCGGGTGCGCCTGCGGGCGCCGCGGCGATGCCCGCGGCGCCGGCGACCGTTTCCGACGCTTCCGACGTTCCCCGCCGCGCCCGGCCTCGCGGCGATTCGGCGCTCACCCCGCCCGCACCGCTCCCACCTGCACGGATCCGCCGCAGCGGGGCACCGCGCTGGCAATCGCGAATGCGGTGCCGTACCGTCCCCACGATCTATGATCCGTTCTAATTAGTTTGCGACGATATTGGAGGTAGTCGAAGGTGGTGCGCCAGGCCAGATCCGAGGCGACCCGACGGAGGATCATCGACTCCGCCATAGACCTGATCAACGAAATCGGTTATCCCGCCGCCGGATTGGCTGACATCATCGAGCGGGCCGACCTCACCAAGGGCGCGCTCTACTACCATTTCGACTCCAAGGAAGCCCTCGCCACGAGCATCATCGAGGAGGGCGCGGCCACGGTGCTCGACGCCTTCCGGTCGGCGGGCCGGGCCAGTTCGCCCGCGATGGAGAACATCGTGCACGGCCTCTTCGTGACGGCCGACGTGCTGGGAAGCGACCGCGTCGCACAGGCCGCCAGCCGTCTGCTGCGCACGTTCGGCGGCTTCAACCCCGCCGCCAAACGCACCTACGCCACGCTCATCGAGGAGATGACCCGACTGACCACCGGCGCGAGCGGCGAGGGTGACCTGCGGTCGGACGTCGACCCGCAGGAGGCGGGCAACCTGATCGTGGCGACCCTGCTGGGCTCCGAGGTGCTCTCCAGCGCCCTGTCCGACGGCAAGGATCTGCGCCACCGCTTCAACCGGACGTGGGAGATCCTGCTCCCGGCGCTGGTGGCGGCCGATTCTCAGGCCTACTACCGCGAGTTCCTCGCCAGGCAGTCCCTGCGCTCGCCCAAGTCCGCGGACGCCGCAGCGTCCGAGGCGGGGTCACCGTCGGCGTCCTGAGGGCACCCGCGATACCGCCACCTGGGTAACCAGGTTTACCCTCTCGGGAGGACGGCTACCGAGGGGACGATCACCGTGGACTTGGTCACATCGGCTGCCGACGTCGCGTTCCGTGACGAGGTGCGCGCCTTCCTCGACGCCCGTCTCACCCCCGAGCTGCGACGTGCCGGACGTTTGATGACCAGCGTGTACAGCGATCACGACGCCAGCATGCGGTGGCAGGCGATCCTGCACGAGCGCGGCTGGGCGGCGCCCGCGTGGCCCGTCGAGTACGGCGGCTGCGACTGGACCTTGACCCAGCACTACGTCTTCAGCAGGGAGTCGACGCTGGCCGGCGCCCCCTCCCTGTCACCGATGGGCATCCGGATGGTCGCGCACGCCATCATCGCGTTCGGTACCCAGGCTCAGAAGGACTACTTCCTGCCGCGCATCCTCACCGGCGAGGTGTTCTTCTGTCAGGGCTATTCCGAGCCGGAGGCCGGGTCCGATCTCGCGGCGCTGTCCATGGCCGCCGTCGCCGACGGCGACCACCTGGTGTGCACGGGCAGCAAGATCTGGACGACCCACGCCCGCGAGGCCAACTGGATGTTCGCGCTGGTGCGCACATCGCGGACCGGCAAGAAGCAGCAGGGCATCACGTTCGTGCTGATCGACATGACGTCACCGGGCATCCAGATCCGCCCCCTGGTCATGACCTCCGGTGAGGAGGTGCAGAACCAGGTCTTCTTCGACGACGTGCGCGTGCCCACGGCGAACGTCGTCGGGCGCGTCGACGACGGCTGGACCGTCGCGAAGTACCTGCTCGAATTCGAGCGCGGCGGCGGTGCTGCCGCGCCGGCGCTGCAGGTCATGGCCGAGGACGTGGCGGCCGCGGCGGCGACGCAGCCGGGCCCGGCGGGCGGCAGGTTGCTCGACGACCCGGCGTTCGCGCGCAAGCTCGCCGACGCCCGCATCCGGACCGACGTCCTCGAGATCCTCGAATACCGCGTGTTGGCCACGTTGGCCGACGGCGGCCACCCCGGCACCGACTCGTCGATGCTCAAGATCCTCGGCACCGAACTCAGCCAGGTGCTCACCGAACTGGCCATGGAGGCGGCGGGGCCGCGGGGCCGCGCCTACCAGCCACACGCGACGTGCCCCGGCGGTCCGGTGGCCGACTTCGCCCCGCCTGCCGACCACTACGTCTCGGGGCAGCCCTGGCAGGCGGTGGCGCCGCTGCGCTACTTCAACGACCGGGCCGGGTCGATCTACGCGGGTAGCAACGAAATTCAGCGCAACATCCTGGCCAAGGCCGCACTCGGCCTCTGACGACGGGACCGCACATGCCCCTCACCGGCGACGACCTCACCAAAGACGACCTCACCAACGACGTCCTCGGCGACGACGCCCTCACCGACGAACAGGCGTTGCTGCGCGACGGCCTGCGCAGGTTCCTCGCGGCGCGCTACGACCTGACGACGAGCCGTGCCGCCGTCAAGACCGGGAACGGCTGGCAACCGGAGATCTGGCGAGCGTTCGCGACGGAGCTGGGCATCCTGGGGGCCGCTCAGCCCGAGGAGGTCGGCGGTGACGACGGCGGTCCGACGGTCGCGATGATCATCGCCGAGGCGCTCGGGTACGCCCTCGTGGTGGAACCGTTCGTCGACACCGCCGTGGTCGCGGCCGGGCTGCTCCGGCGCGCCGGCGGGCCGGTGGCCACCGCGCTGCTGCGCTCCCTGGTGGCCGGTGACGCCGTCGTCGCGCTGGCCGCCGCGGAGGAGCAGTCCGGCCACGACTGGAGCCGCATCGCCACCTCGGCGGAGCGCGACGGCACCGACTGGGTGCTCTCGGGCGCGAAGATCACCGCCGCCGCCGTACCCTTCGCGTCCCACGTGCTGGTGACCGCCCGCACCGCGGCGGGTCCGTCGCTGTTCGTCGTCGACGTGGCGGGCGGCGCCCCGGCAGGTTGGACTCGGCACGACTACCGCACGATCGACGACCGGTGGGCGTCGGACCTGGTGTTCGACGGCGTCCGCCTGCCGGGTGACGCGCTTCTCGGCCACGACGGCCAGGCGTGGCCGTCGGTGGACCGGGCGCGGGACGAGGGCGCGGCGGCCGTGTGCGCCGAGGCCGTCGGGCTGATGCGCAAGGTGCTCGCCGACACCGTCGCCTACGCCAGGCAACGCCAGCAGTTCGGCCAGCCGATCGGCAGCTTCCAGGCGCTGCAGCACCGTCTGGTGGACATGTACCTGGAGGTGCAGCAGGCGGCCGCCGCCGCTCATCTGGCCATGCTGCACCTGGACGCCGAGCCGGACGAGCGGGCCCGCGCCGTGTCGGCGGGCAAGGCGACCGTCGGCCGCGCCGCGCGATTCGTCGGCCAGAACGCCGTGCAGCTGCACGGCGGCATGGGCATGACCGAGGAGCTGGCCATCGGCCACTACTTCAAGCGGCTCACCGCACTGCAGTACGAGTACGGCACCACCGATGCGCACGTCGGCCGGTATGCCGAGCTGACGGCCCGGACCGGCGTCAGGACCGGATCCGGGCCAGTCGACTCCAGACCTGGTCGACCCCCGGCTTAGGTGACGTCCTCCGGCCGTTCGGGCACGATGTCGGTGATCCTGGTGCGCAGCCGCCGGCGTTCGACGACCTGCCACCCGATGCCCGCCGCGAGCGCCACGACGGTCACGACCGCCCCGATCGGCGCCAGGTCACTGCGTCCCACCGCGAATCCGGTGAGGGTGAGCGCGAACGCCACGAGACCGACCGCAATCAACGTGTAACCGGGCCAGCGCGCCGCGTCCTTGATCGCCTCTCCGGCAACAGGCCCCACCGTGGCGCCATCGCCGGGGGTCATCCGTTCTCCGTTGGTAGTCATGGTCATTGGTCGGTCGCCGGGGCGCGGTGCGAACGTCGACGGGGCTGTTAGCCCGCTCACGTCGGGCGGCGGGCACCGAGCCAGTCACGCAGCCGCGCATAGATCCGGGGATGGTTGAGCAGGTCGAAGTGGTGCAGCCCGGTCAACACCAGGCCGTCCTCCTCGACGAATCCGACGCTGCGGCGGCGACCCGACCTGCCGACCCCGCCCGAGGCGCTCGACGGCCGGACGAGGTGGTCCCCCACCAGCGCCCCGACGGCCGCAGGCGCCGCCGACGTCGCGACGAAGTGGTAGGAAGCCGTCGGCAGGAACGGCACCTCGCCGCAGCGGTCGGCGAGGAACTCGTCCGGATCGGCCTGCGACCAGTCGTCGTCGAGCAGGGCGCCGTAGCGCAGGTCCTTGATGCCGTCGCTGCGGCGGTTGAGCAGTTCGGCGATGGCCCGCGTCTCGCCGAGTCGGATCATGAGCCAGGACGCGACGTTGACGGCCTTCTCGAGATCGGCGCCCAGATGCGGGGAGCCCAGACAGACGACCTGCCTGGTCGCGCGGCTCCAGCGTCGGGAGCGCTCGTGGCCGTAATGGCAGGCGCTGCGCACCACCAGACCGCCCATCGAGTGCCCGACGAGGGCGACGTGGCGCACCGGCACCGGCCACACCTCGACCAGCCGGGTGAGCAGGTCGTCGAGCGCCCGGCCGTTGGTGGAGACGTGCAGGCCGGTGTTGTACCGCACGAAGACGGGTGTGAACCCCAGGTCGTCGTGGAGGCGGTCGCCGTACGGGCGGACGTCGGGATCGTCGGTCGGCCGCGGCGGCCGCTGCCACGACGCCTCCGTCTGGCACAGCCCGTGGACGAACACGACGAGCTTGTCGCTGGGCCGGGCGAATGCGGCGGCGACGTCGTTCGGCGTCAGCGCGACGGGCCGCCCGTCGCAGCGCACCGACATCGGCGCGGCCAGGCTGCTGCCGCGCTCGGCCAGCTCGTCACCGTAGATGCCGTTGAGCGCGGCGATGGCCTCGGCGGCGCCGTGGCGCTCATCGAGGGGCTGGTCGTCGTCGAAGCCGCAGCCGGCGGCGGCCAGCGAACTCAGCGCGGGCGGCATGCGCCGTCCCGCCGCTCCCAGGCCGTCGTAGATCGCGCCCGAGATGGCGTCGTGGACGACCTCGACGGGCCGTGCGGCCGGGCCGATCGAGCGGAAGACGCGCCCGGCGATGCCTTCGTGCATGCCACGGACCAGCGAGTTCACCACTCCGAGGCCCTCCGCGGCGGCCTCGCCCAGTGCCTCGATGTCTGCGGTGCGCATGGTCGAACCTCCCCTGCGGCAGCGTGACGCGCATTGAGTGAACGATTGTTCCGTTTTCGAGGGTACGTTCGTCGGCGCGCCCCGGCAACGCCGGGCAGCCACCGGAGCTGGCGACGCCACCGTGGATGCCACCGTGGACGCCCCCGGGGATGCCCCAAGGCGCCGTGGCCACCGATCGAGGACCGCCGCTAGCGTACGACGCCATGGGGTTGCTCCACGAGTTCGTCACCGCGGCCGCGGCCACGGCACCCGAGCGGGCCGCACTGATCGCCGCCGACGGTGCCGTGGTGAGCTTCGGCGAACTGGACCGCTGGACGGCGGCGCTGGCCGGGTGGGTACGGCGCCGGACGGGTGCCGGCGACCGCGTGGCGGTGATCGCCGACAATTCGGTGGACTACGTCGCCGTCTACTACGCGGTGCCGCGCAGCGGGCGACTGCTGGTCCTGGTGAACCAGCGCCTGGACGCGGCCGCGCGGCAGGCGGCCGTCGCGGCCGCCGCGCCGACGCTCGTCGTCGGCGATGCCGCCTACCTCGACGAGCTGGATCCGGCGTGGCCCAGGGTGGGGTTCGACTCGCCGGCGTGGGCGGCGGCGCGGCGCGGCGACGGGTCCGCGGACGCCGCACCCGACCCGCACTCCGCCGACCCGCACCCCGACGACCCGGCCTGGCTGCTGTTCACCACCGGATCCACCGGCACCCCCAAGGGCGTGGTGCACACGCACCGCTCGCTGCGGGCGGCGGTGCGCGGCACGGTCGAGGGCCGATCGGTCCGCGCCGGCGGGGTGTACCTGCTGCCGTTCCCGATGTGTCACGTCGCGGGGTACAACGTCCTGGTCCAGCACGCGGTGGGCTCGACGGTCCTGCCGGTGGCCGCCTTCCGGCCCGAGGCGTTCGCCGATGCGGTCGACGCGCACGCGGTCACGTCGTGCTCGCTGGCGCCCACCATGCTGCACGCCCTGCTCACGCATCTGGAGCAGACGGGGCGCACGCTGCCCTCGTTGCGCGACGTCGCCTACGGTTCGGCCGCCATCCCCGCCGATCTGCTGCGCCGCGCCCTGGACCACCTCGACGTCGACTTCCACCAGGGGTACGGGATGACCGAGACCGGCGGCAACGTCACGTTCCTGGGCCCGGCCGACCATCGGCGCGGAGCGGCGGGCGACCCGGCGGTGCTGGCCAGCGCGGGGCGCCCGCACTCCCGGGTCGAGGTCCGCATCGACGACCCGCGCGGCACCGGGGTGGGCGAGATCCTGGTGCGGGGTGAGCAGGTGGCCGCCGGCTACTGGCCGGATCGGCGTCCGGTCACCGTCGACGGCTGGCTGCCCACCGGTGACGTCGGGCGGTTCGACGACGCGGGACGGCTGGTGGTGGTGGACCGCAGCAAGGACGTCGTGATCACCGGCGGCGAGAACGTGTCCTCCCGCGAGGTGGAGGACGTGCTCGGGACGCACCCGGCGGTCGACCAGGTGGCGGTGGTCGGCGTGCCTGACTCCTACTGGGGCGAGGCCATCTGTGCGGTGGTCGTGCTTCGCGCCGAACATCGTTGCCACGACGCCGATCTCGTCGCGTACGCGCGATCGCGGATGGCCGCGTTCAAGCGGCCCAGACACGTGCTGTTCGTCGCCGAACTGCCGCTGACGACCAATGGCAAGATCGCCAAGGCCGCCGTGCGGGACCTGGCGCGCGCCGCCGTCAGCTCGGCAGCGTCTTCTGGATGTTCGCGGCGATCTCCGACGCCGCCGTGACGACGGGTACCGGTGGCCGGCACGCCTGCACGTCGATGACCACGTTGGAGTACACCGACAGCACGTGCTGGCAGACGCGTCCGGAGGGGCCGGTCCCCCTGGCGATCGGCATGGCGAGTTGCGTGTCGCTGCGGTGGAGGTCGCCGGAGAGCCACTTCGGCATCTGCCGGTCGTTGACCGTCATGTTGACGGTGTGGTTGGTGCACTTCGTCCAGCGGTCGGCCGACTGGTCGAAGAACGCCTGCGCCGCAGCGGCGGTGGGATAGTTGGCCACCGACTGGTGCACGCTGCTGGACCAGTCGTCGGTGTCGGGGGCGCGCATGATCTGCTGCCGCACCGTCACCCAGCCGTCGGGCCGGCCGGCGTCGCCGTAGATGGCCGCCTGGGCGGGCTGCCACACACCCAGGCAGTTGAGGTTGGGCAGCAGGTTGCGGTCGTCGTCCATCACCTCGGACACGGGTTGGGCCACCATCGCCGTCGTGCCCATGATCCGGTTCACCTCGGGAACGCCGGCCAGCGCCTTCTCCAGCGCTGCGGCGGGGACGTCCGGTGGGGCCGCGACGCCGCGAGATCCCTTGTCCGAGCAGCCCGCAACGGTGACGGCGACAGCCATCACGCAGCCGAGGACGAGGCGTGCGTCAGGCATGCGTGCCGGCGGCGGCGCACGCCTCCTGGACGTGGGTGGCGTCGGTGTTCATCTCGGTGGCGGTGGTGTTGAGGGTCTCCCGGCCGCCGCGCACGCCCATCTTGACCAGCAGCTTGGTGGCGCCCCAGGACCACGACCGCATGGGGTCGGCGATGGCGGGCGACAGGCCCGGCGTGTTGGCCGCCGACATGCCGGCCCCGGCACCCTCGCGCAGCGCGGTGCGGGCGGTGACGTTGCTCGCCTGCGTGGCGGGGTCGTCGTAGTCCACGTGCTCCCACGTCTCGAGCGCATCGGAGAAGTCCCCGTAGTAGTAGGCCGTGCCCTCGAGGACGTCGGCGAACCGACCGCAGGCCTGCACGGCGGCCGGATCGGCGTCGTCGGAGGTGACGCCCGCGCTCGCGGGTACCGGCGGGGCCACCGGCGCACCCGGATCGGCGGCATCCGCGGGATCCGCGGCGGCCGCCGGGGCCAGCGTCACGGTGACGGCACACCCGATCGCCGCCAGCACCGACGCGCGTCCAACCACTGGTGACCTCACGAACACTCCCTTCACGTCGGCCGGCACGGACACACCGGCCACGCGGGCACCCTCGGGGCGGACACCTCGCCGCTCTACCGTCAGAGCACGACGTGAACGAAAGGTGAACGGCGCGAGTCTCGTTGGGACCACGGCGGCGTCGATCTCGTGTCTGCCGCCTGCGAGTCGACTGTGAGCGTGAGAGTCGTTGCGCAACCGCAGCATCGGCGAGACACGGCCGCGTCCACTGGACGGTCGACCGGCGGCAACCATTCACCGTCCATTCACCGTCCGGCAACCCACCCCGTGGATGCTCCCTCGCGACACATCCGTTGCATCCCATTCGGTTTCCGAACACGAGAGGCGCTCACACCCCCATGTTCACTCGCTTCGCCACCCTGGCTGCCGTCGGCGTGCTGGCAACCGTCGGCACCGCGCCTTTCGCCCTCGCCGAACCGGCGCCGCCGGCTCCCAACGACCCCGCCATCGTGCCGGTGACGAACCCGCTGCCGCCCGAGGGAGCGGTGCCGTCGGGCGCCCCCGGCGTCCTGGACACCCCGGACGGCTGGCACCTCGAGGTCGTCGGCGCCAACGAGACCCAGCTTCCGGTGGCACCGCTGACCACCGCCATCTCGTCGCGCGAGTACCTCGTCGCGGGCACGTTCACCGGCAAGATCACCGGCAGCGGCAAGACGAAGCTGGCCGGCGGCTCGTTGGAGGCCGGTGAGCAGATCGGCTGCGGCATCATCTCCGACGAGACCGAGATCAACCCCGGCGCCAGCTTCACCCCCGGCATCGGCCTGCCGTTCACCGGCAACGTGACCGGCGGCTTCGGCATCAGCCTGCAGGGCAAGGTCTACCTCAAGCCCGGCACCGTCACCACCGTCGCGATCGACAAGAAGTCGTTCAAGGGCACCAGCGCGCGCGTCACCATCACCGGTGTGCGCATCAAGACCGACCAGTGCGCGGGCCAATCGTTCATCCGCTCGTACGCCACGCTGACGAGTTCGACCGACAACACCGACGACGTCATCTCCTACATCGGCGTCACCAAGTCCGTCTGACCCGGCCGTCCGACCTACCCACGACAGGATCGAAAGACATGTTGAATCGCTTTGCCACGGTGGCGGCCTCGTTCCTCGCCATCCTGCTCGTCACCGCGCCGCTGGCGGGTGCCGAGCCGCCCGCCGACCCGGCCGGTGACGTCGCTCCCCCACCCGACAACGGCGTCGTCGCCTCCGCTCCGCCTGCGGTGGTCACCAGCCCCGACGGCTGGGTGCTGACGGTCGAGGCCAAGGACGAGACCCAGCTGCCCATCGCGCCGCTCACGACGGCGACGTCGTCGCGCGAGTACCTGGTGGGCGCCACGTTCACCGGCACCGTCACCGGAAACGGCACGACCACGCTCAACGGCGGCACGCTGGAGTCCGGCTACCAGATCGGCTGCGGCATCGAACTCGGCCAGGTGCGTCTGATCGGCCAGGCCGGCATCAGCACCTCGGGCTCGTCGCTCACCGGCGGTCTGGTGCCCACCGGTCTGTCCTTCCCGATCTCGGGCACCATCGAGATCCACCCCAAGCCGGGAACCGTGCAGCAGGTGCCGGTGAACAAGAAGTCGTTCAAGGCCGCCCCGGTGCGCGTGACCATCAAGGACACCCACGTCAAGGTCGACGGGTGCGTCGGTCAGTCGTTCCTGCGGTCCTACGCCACGCTGACCAGCTCGACCACCGACACCGACGACATCGTCGCCTACTACGGCGTCACCAAGTCGGTCTGACCGGTCCGCCCGAACAACCATCCATGACGCCAAGAAAGCGAGTTCCCATGGCGCCGAGGTCTCGTCAGGTCATTGGGCTCGCGCTCGCGGTGTTCGGCGCGGCGGTCGCCTTCCCGGCGACCGC
>NZ_JBYVYK010000078.1:0-17804 GCF_058148405.1 Mycobacterium sp. DHQP2018-32-09
AGCCGACCCGCCCGCGCGGCGGCGACCAGCGCGGCGCCCCGGTCGACGGCGGCCAGCACGTCCGCGGGCGGTTGCACCGGCCACGAGCGTTCCACGACCTCGTCGGCGAACGGGTTCGGATCACCGGCGGCGGGCGTCGGCGCCCACTGCTCCACCACGCCGCACGGTCGGCCGTCGGCGGCGGCGGCATCGAGCACCGCCTTGATCTCGAGCAGGAACTCCGACGGACCCCGCGGCGTCAACCCGGTGGCACCCCAGTGATGCCCCGAGATCAACAGTGTGTCCTCGGCGCGCGTGATCGCCACGTACAGCAGGCGTCGCTCCTCGTCGACCCGCCGCTGCGCCAGCGTGCGCTTGTGAGCGTCGATGGCGTCCGCCAACGCCTTGCGGTCGTAGACGTCGGACGTATCCAACACCGGCACACCGTGTTCGGACAGCGTCGCGCGGTCGCCACGCAGCAACGGCGGCAGGTCGGCCGCGTCGCTGAGCCACGTCCGTGCCTGCGCCGTGGACGGGAACACCCGGCTGACCAGGTGCGGCACCGCCACGATCTGCCACTCCAAGCCCTTGGCCGCGTGCACGGTGAGGATCTGCACCCGGTCCCGCGACACCGCCACCTCGGCGGGCGCCAGACCGTTCTCCACCTCGGCCGCCGCGTCGAGATAGGCCAGCAGCGCCGGGAGCGACTGCGTGGTGTGCGCGGCGAAGTCCGCCACGACGTCGGCGAACGCGTCGAGATGCTCGGCGCCGCCCCAGCCCGCCGAGACCGGTTGCGCGGCACGCACTTCAGCGTCGATGCCCATGACGCGACGCACCTCGGCGACGAGATCGGGCAGCGGATGGTGCAGCTGCGCTCGCAGCGACGTCAACTCGCGCCCCAATGCCACGATGCGGTGGTACCCCTGCTCGGAATACCGTTCGCGGGCACCGGGATCGCAGATGGCGTCGGCGAGGCACGCGGCATCGGCGTCGGGCGCGGCGGCCGCCACGACGTCGGCCAGGCTCGCCTCGTCGGGACGATCCGGCCGGTCCACGTCGACGGCGCGCCGCCACAGCGCCGCGACGTCGGCCGCGCCGAGCTGCCAGCGTGGTCCGGTGAGCACGCGGACCGCCGCGGCGCCGGCCGTCGGGTCGGCGACGAGGCGCAACATCGCGACGACGTCGGCGACCTCCGGGATGGACAGCAGACCCGCGAGGCCGACCACCTCCACCGGGACCCCGCGCGCCGTCAGCGCCTCGGCCATGGGCACCGCGTCGGCGTTGCGGCGCACCAGCACCGCCGCCGTCGGCGCGGGACCCCCCTCGGCGAGAACCGCGTGATACCGCCGCGCGACGTGCTCGGCCACCCAGTC
This sequence comes from Mycobacterium sp. DHQP2018-32-09, assembly GCF_058148405.1. NCBI lineage: Bacteria > Bacillati > Actinomycetota > Actinomycetes > Mycobacteriales > Mycobacteriaceae > Mycobacterium > Mycobacterium sp. DHQP2018-32-09. Next base: position 1,353 of record NZ_JBYVYK010000078.1, read on the forward strand.
GCGTTCGGCAGCCACGTCGGGCAACAGCGCACACGCGATGGTGCCCGCGTCGGCGTCGGGGCGCGGCAGCAGCTCCCGCACCTCCACCGAGCGGCGGCGCGCTTCGGCCGACACGGCGTTGGCCACGTGCAGCGCGCTGGGCGGATTGCGCCAGCTGGTGCGCAATTCCAATGTGGGAGCCGGTGTTCCGTCCGACAGCGCGAAGTCGGTGGCGAACCGCGGCAGATTGGTCGCCGACGCCCCCCGCCAGCCGTAGATGGACTGGATCGGATCACCCACCGCGGTGAGCGCCAAACCGTCGTCGACGCCGCCGCCGAACAACGACGACAGCGCCACCCGCTGCGCATGACCGGTGTCCTGGTACTCGTCGAGCAGCACCACGCGATACCGCGCCCGCAGCGCGGCCCCGACCTCACCGAACCGCTCGGCCAGCCGGGCCGCCGCCGACATCTGCATCCCGAAGTCCATCACGTGTTCGGCGTTCATCCGCCGGTGCAGTTCGTCCACCAGCGGGATCAGTTCGGCGCGCTCGGTCTGCACCGCGAGCATGCGCAGCAGCGCTTGGGTGGGGCCGGTGTCGCGCTGCGACGGACCCGCGGGCAACGTGTGCACCAACCGCTCGAGTTCGTGATGGGTGTCCGCGAGCTGCCGGGTGTCGACGAGGTGTTCGGCGAGCTGGCCCGCCAACCGCAGCACCATTCCCGTGACCGTGGCAGGCGATCGATCCATGTCCAGTGGGCCCGGATGGTCGCACACCACGCGGTGAGCCAGCTGCCACAGCTCGGTGGCCCCGATGAGCCGGGTCGCCGGCTCGACGGGCAACAGCAGACCGTGCTCGCGCAGCAGCGTGCCCGCGAAGGCGTGATACGTGCTCACGGTGGGCTGCTCCTCACCGGCGGCGGGATCCCCGGCGGCGAACGGCGGGCCACCCACCGCGAGGTCCGTACCGGCCAGCCGCGCCAGGCGCGTCCGCACCCGGCGCTGCAGCTGCCCCGCGGCCTTGCGGGTGAACGTCAGCCCCAGCACCTCGCCGGGACGCGCATACCCGTTGGCGACCAACCACACCACCCGTGCCGCCATGGTCTCGGTCTTGCCCGCCCCCGCACCGGCGATGACGACCAGCGGTCCGGGCGGCGCGGCGATGACGGCCGCCTGCTCCTCGGTAGGCGGGAACAGGCCCAGCGTCTCGGCCAGCTCGGCGGGCGTGTAGCGCGGCGTCACGACCGCCCTCCCTGGTGCGCCGGGCACATCGCCCGCACCGGACAGTGCGTGCAGCCGTCGTTCACCCTGGCCACGAACCGCGGCCCCTGGGTGGCGGCCGCCGCCTCGGACACCTCGGAGCGCCACTGCTCCCTGGTCTGCGCGCTCATCGGATCCTGTTCGCGCTCCGTGGGTCCGGACGTTCCGATCTTCCCGAGGTAGACCAGGCGTCCACCACCGGCGGAGTCGCCGTCGGGCAGCAGGCCCTCGGCGATGGCCAGTTGATAGGCGGCCAACTGGGCGTGACGCTGCGCGTCGTCCTTGCTGACCGGCGACTTGCCCGTCTTGAGGTCGACCACCACCAGCCGGCCCTCGGCATCACGTTCGACACGGTCGATCCGGCCGCGCAGCCGCACCGCCGGACCGTCGCCCGCCGCCACCACCACGCCGTCGACGTCGACCTCGGTGCCGACCGCCGTGTACTGCCCACGCGTGCGCTCGAGCCATTGCGCGTACGCCGACAGCACCATCCGGTGTCGGTCCAGTTCGTTGGCCGCGTACCAGGACGCCTCGAACGGCAGGTCGGGCCACGCCCGCTCCAGCCGAGCCACCATCTGCTCCTCGGTGGCGCCGTCGGCCACCAGCGCGTGCACCAGCGACCCCAGCGCCGACCGGACGTCGCGGCCGTCGGAGCCGCCGTGACGTTCCAGCAACCAGCGCAGCGGGCAGTCGCCGAGCATCGCCAGCGTCGACGGCGACAACGTCACCACGTGATCGTCGCCCGACCACAGCGGTGCCTCGGTGGAGCACGGCGTGGCCGCATACCAAGACGCGGGATCGGCACCCGGCACGCCGGCCTCGGCCAACCGCGCCAATTGCGTTGCGGCATGGGCGCGGGCGGCGTCGTCGACCTCGCCGTCGGGTGCGCACACCACGGCGCGCAGCCGGCCCACCAACGCGGCCGGCGCCAGCACCCGCGGCGTCTGCACCGGCGGACCGTCGAAGCGCCCCTGCCCCGGCGCGTCGGTGGCCAGGGCCGCAAGCTCGGTGCAGAACGGTGAGGGGATGGCCGACTCGTCGTCGTCGCCACCGTCGACGGCCGTGACCAGCACGTGGTGACGCGCCCGGCCCAGAGCCGCGACCAGCAGGCGGCGCTCCTCGGCCAGCAGCGGCGCCCGGCTCGACACCCCGGCCGTCCCGCCCGGTGCGTCCACCCCGTCGAGGACGTCGACGAGGTGCTGCGTGCCCAGAACCCCACCGCGGGGAACCGTGTTGGGCCACAGGCCCTCCTGCAACCCCGCGATGACCACGACGTCCCACTGCCCGTCGAGGGCGGCATGTGCGCTCAGCACCGAGACCGCGTCGGTCCCCGCGGTGTCGGCGCCGTCGGACACCCCGAGCGACATCGCCCGCACGTGGTCGACCAAGCCCGTCAGCGTCGCCCCCGTGGTGCGGGTGACGTACTGCTCGGCGACGTCGAACAGGGCCGTGGCCGCGTCGAGATCGCGACCGGCCTGCACGGCGGCACCACCCCCGCGTTCCACGGCCGCCAGCCACCGGCGCTGCAAACCGCTGTGATGCCATGCCTGCCACAGCGTGAACCGGGGGTCCTGTCCCCCGGCGTGACTGCGGGCCGCCTCCGCCACCACCGCGCGCACCCGGCGCAGCGGACGCGCCAGATGGTCGGGCAGCTCCCCGCCGCCCGGGCCCTCGATCTGCTCGACGAGCAGCCCGGCGAAGTCCCGTGGCGGTCGGCTGCCGTCGGCGCGGCGCAGCGTGCGGCGCAGCTGACGCAGCGAGACCGGATCCACCCGCCCGATGGGGCCGGTGACCAGGTCGATCGCACGATCACCGTCGAGACCCGTTGCGACGCAATCAAGCACGGTCAGCAGGGCGGCCACCGCGGGATTGTCCGCCAGCGGGGCCGACGGCGCACGCAGCTCCACGGGCACGCCCGCCGACACCAGCGCCCGGGCCAGCGACGCCCCCACATTCGGTACCGAACGCACGATGACCGCCATCCGACCCCACGCGACGCCGCCCATCAGATGGGCCCGACGCAGGGCATCGGCCACCATCGCCGACTCGGCGTGCGCCGTGGCCGCGACACGCACCGAGACCGAGCCCGAGGGCCCGTCGGCGCCGGCGATCTCCCGCGCCGCATCGACACCCGGCAGCCGCCGCGCGATGCCGCTGACCGCCCGCGCCACCGCAGGCGCGCACCGGTGCGACCGGTCGAGGACGATGCTGGGCCCGTCACCCCGCAGCAGCGCGGGATCCGCACCCCGATAACCGAATACGGACTGATTGGGATCCCCGGCCAGCACCGTCAACCCGGCCCCGGCGGCAAGTACCCGGACCAGCTGGGCGGCCTGCGGGTCGAGGTGCTGGGCATCGTCGACGAGCAGCAGCTCGACACGGCCGCGTTCGGCGGCCAGCAGCTCGGGATCTGCGGCCAGGGCGTCGAGCGCCGCACCCACCAGCTCGGCGGCACCCAGGGCAGGCACGGTGGCCTGCGGTGCGGCCATGCCCACCGCAGAGCGCAACAGCATGACCTGCTCGTAGACCTGCGCGAACCGGCCGGCGGCGACCCACTGCGGGCGACCCGCGCTGCGGCCGATCCGTTGCAGCGCAACGGGGTCGACGCCGCGCTCGGCGCAGCGGGCCAGCAGATCGCGCAACTCCGTCGCGAACCCCGCGGTGAGGAGCGCGGGCCGCAGCTGGGCGGGCCACCGCACCGCCGACCGCTCGCCGTCGGCGACGTCACCCGCGAGCAGCTCGCGGATGATCCCGTCCTGCTCCGCGCTGGTCACCAGCCGCGGCGGCGGGTCCCCGTTGCGCTGGGCCGCCAACCGCAGCACCGCGAACGCATACGAGTGCACCGTGCGCACCACGGGTTCGCGCACCGCGGCGGGCGCCGCGTCCGACTCCAGCAGCGCGGTGGTGACCGCGGCGCGCGCACGCATGCCCAATCGGGCCGAACCCGTCAGCAGCAGAACCGATTCCGGAGCCGTGCCGGCCGTCACGTGCGCGGCGGCCGTGGCCACCAGCAGCGTGCTCTTGCCGGTACCCGGGCCACCGAGCACCCGCACCCGGCCGCGCGCACCGGGCGCGAGCATCGCGTCGACGGACGGGGCGAGCGACGAGCTGGGCATGCCGTGAATGACACCACGGGGGTCCGACAACACCGCCTCCGCGCAGGCTGGCAGCATCGAGACCGTGACCGCACCCCTGCACGCCCACCGCTACGGTCCCGCCGGCCCCGCCCGCGTCCTCGCCGTGCACGGCCTCACCGGCCACGGCCGACGCTGGGAGACCCTGGCCGCACGCCATCTCGCCGACGTCCCGATCGTCGCGCCGGACCTGATCGGTCACGGCCACTCGACCTGGGACGCCCCCTGGACCATCGACGCCAACGTCGCCGCGCTCGCCGCCCTCCTCGACGCCGACGGCGGCGAGCCGGTGGTGGTGCTGGGTCACTCCTTCGGCGGTGCTCTGGCGTTGCACCTGGCGGTTGCGCGACCCGACCTGATCGCCGGCGTGGCCCTGATGGACCCGGCCATCGGGCTCGACGGCCGCCGGATGCGTGAGATCGCCGACCAGATGTACGCCTCCCCCGACTACGCCGACCGCGACGAGGCCAGGGCGGAGAAGGTGCACGGGTCGTGGGCCGACGTCGACCCCGCCGAGGTCGAGCGCGAACTCGACGAGCACCTCGTCGACCTCCCCAACGGTCGGGTGGCCTGGCGCTTCAGCGTGCCCGCCGCACTGTGCTACTGGAGTGAGCTGACCCGTCCCGCGGTGATCCCACGCGACGGCACGCCGACGACGCTGGTGCGCGCCACCCGCACCACGCCTGCCTACGTCACCGACGAACTCGTCGCCGGACTCGACGCGGGCCTCGGCGGAGACTTCACGCTGCTGGACTGGGACAGCGACCACATGGTGCCCCTGGCCATGCCCGCCGAGACCGCCGACGTCGTTCGCGGGCTGCTGGGCTGACGGGAACGACCATGGCGGCCGTGACCGACGACCAGGTGGAGCGCGTACGCGCCCTGGTCGCCGCGATCCCGAGCGGCCGCGTCGCCACCTACGGTGACATCGCCGCGGCCGCCGAGCTGTCGAGTCCCCGCGTCGTCGGGTGGATCATGCGCACGGATTCCTCCGATCTGCCCTGGCATCGCGTGATCGGCGCCTCCGGACGCCCCGCGCCGCACCTGGTGACCACGCAACTGGAGCGGCTCCGCGCCGAAGGCGTGCTGGCCGTCGACGGCCGCATCCCGTTGCGCGAATACCGGCACGCCTTCGGCTGATCGGGGAAGCCCGGGTTCACCGCCGGGTGGGGGCCTGGTCGTTTCGGCTGTCCTCAGGGCCGTGAATCCGCCGCGACCACGACCCTGACGGCAGTCGGCAGGTCGATTCCTGCCACGGGCCGCTCAATCACTGCCACCCGAAATAGGTGCGTTGACGTGCGGGTTACACGGGGCAGGACACCGCGCAAGCGGTCATCGAGAGGGAGCAGAGATCATGAAGAAGACCACCATCGCCGGCATCATCGCCACCGGTTTCGCCGCCGCCGTGTTGGGCCTGGCCGCCCCGGCCAGCGCGGGCATCGACCACCACACGTGGATCAACGACATCCAGCAGACCGCGACCGTGCCCGCCCCGCAGGCGACCTTCGGCAACGGCCGCTGACCCCAGTCCCTCGGCGTACGGGACCCTCGGCGTACGGGGCATCCACCTTCGGGTGGGTGCCCCGTCGTCGTGTCGAGGGGCCCGGTCATCCGGGGCATCGCGTGTTCGGGTCCACCGATCGGGGGGGCTCGGTTTCATCCGGGGGTGGGGCCGGTCGGTCGATATGGCCGGCGCGCCCTGGGCGGGAGTATTGGGTCATCGCCGGAACACACCGGCCGGACCACTCGAAACCCGCTCGCTCTCAGGAGAAGTCATGACCAAGATCCTCCCCACCATCGCCCTGCCCGTCGCCGCCGCCGGCATCCTGGGCGGTGCCGCCCTCGGCCTGGCCGGTGCCGCCAACGCCGCCACCGGCGAGGCGCCCACGGGTCACGGCTACTCGTACTCGCCGCAGACGTTCGCCCACCCCGCGCCGACGGTGGGCCCGGGCTGGCACGGCAACCACGGCCCCGCCTACATCGCCCACCTGACCGGCGCCGACCAGAAGTAGGCGCCCCCGGACTCGACGCCCCCACCCCACATCCCCGGGGGTGGGGGCGTCGTCGTCTCGACTGCCCGGGGTCGCGGACACGCGGCGTTCACGACCGTGGAAGCCATCGACGCCATCCCGCAAGCGAGACAGCCGACATGTCAGACCTCGAATGTATGTTCGAAGCATGGAGGTCGAGAAAGTGCGCGAGGCAATCGCCACGATGCGCGCCGGCCTGGACGCGTTGCTCGCGTGTGACCTTGACTCTCTCGACCCGGAGGATCGGTTGCAGGCGCTCGCCGACGTGGAGACCCATCGCTGCCGTCTGCCCGCGGTGGAGCATCACCTAATCACCTCCTTGGACGCCGACACCCCGCCATCGCAGTTGGGCGCCAAGAACCTTGCCGATGCGTTTCAGACCCGGCTGAACCTGCACCCCAGAGAGGCCAAGCGCCGCGTCGCGGTGGCCGCCGACCTCGGGCCCCGAAAGTCCCTGACCGGACAGCCGATGCCACCGAAGTTGCCCGCGACGGCGATCGCGGTGGCGCACGGGGTGATCAACGCCGATCACGTGGCCGCGATCCGCGACGCCGTCGCCAAGATCCCCACCCACGTCGACCCAAAGCAGCGGGAGCAGTTGGAGGTCGCGTGGGCGCGGGCCGCCACCACCAGGGCGCCCCATCAGTTGGCCGCCGATCTCAAACGCACCCTGTATCTGCTCGATCAGGACGGGCCGCCGCCGACCGAGGACGACGGTATTCGCCGTCGTGGCATGACCGTCGGCAAGCAGGGCCACGATGGCACCGTCGCCGTCTCGGTGGTGATGACCGCCGCCGCCTGGGCGGCGCTGGAGGTGCTGTTGGCGAAGTTCGCCGCCCCCGGCATGTGCAACCCCGCCGACGATGAGCCCTGTACCGCCGGCACGCCTAGCCAGGCGCAGATCGACGCCGATGACCGCACCCTGGCCCAGCGGCGTCACGACGCGTTGGCGTTCCTCCACCGCACGGCCCTGGACAAGGGCGAGTTGGGCCGGCTCAACGGGATTCCCACGGCGATCCTGATCCGCACCACGTTGAGCGATCTGGAGTCCCGTGCCGGCGTCGGGGTCACCGGCGGTGGGACCGTGCTGACACGGCGCGAGATCTTGCAGCTGGCCGCCCAATCCACCACCACGGGGTTCCTGACGCTGTTCGACGACGCGACCGGCAAGGTCCTCGACCTGTTCCAGACCCGCCGCACCGCCACCGTCGTGCAACGCCTCGCCCTGATCACCCGCGACGGGGGCTGCACCAAACCCGGCTGCACCGTCGGGGCGTACGGCTGCCAGGTGCACCATGCGGTCAAGGACTTCGCTGCAGGTGGGAACACCAACGTCAACGACAACGCCCTGGCGTGCGGCGGCGACAACCGCCTCGTCGGCACGACCGGCGGCTGGACCACCCGGATGAACGCCCGCCACCAGGTCGAATGGCACCCACCCCCGCTGCTGGACCGCGGCCAAACCCGGGTGAACACTTACCACCACCCCGAACGACTCCACCCGCCACGCGGCGGCGGGGAAGGTGGCTGCGCGGCAGATGAGTCTCCGGGTGCGACGGAGGCCGATGCGATCAGGGCGGACGCAGCGCTGCACAGCGCGGCTACGGCCCGTGCATTCGACCCCGACGACCCATGGGCACCGCGCACCGACATCGGCCCGCCGGACGAGAGCGGAACGCCCCATGGCACCGACGGACCGTGATCGCCGCCCACCGAGAAGTGCGGGCGCACACGGCGTCGTGGGCCACGGCGGCGCGATCACCGCGGTCACGCACCGCGACACCATCAGGCACGGCCGCCGCGCACACGGACGAGCAGGCAACGGCGCGCGGGCCCACCCGACGCGAACGGACCGTGCAGTGCGGTCCGGCTAGAGCACCAACCGCACCAGCGCGGCCGTGCGGGCCAGGCCGGGGAACACCGCGGCCGTCGAGCGGGGGTGCAGCGCATGCACGGCGAGCCGAAACATCAACGCCCGCAACAACATCTGCGGCCATTCCGGCAGCGACGACCACCGCTCCACTAGGCCGTCGTCGGCCTCACCCCACGACAGCGCGTCGACGACGACGACGCCCGCCGCCCAGGAGGCCGGCCGCCAGTACGGGGTGATGTCGGTGATCCCGGGGGCCGCAGTGCCCGCGAACAGCACGGTGCCGTAGAGGTCGCCGTGCACCAGCTGGCTGGGCGAGCGCGTCGGCTTGCGCAACTCCCCCAGCTGATGGAGCAGGTCGATCGACCGCTGCCCGTCAGCCGACCCCGGGGCCACCATGGCACCCTGCGGCAGCGAGTGCAGCGGCTGGTCCTCCCAGGCCGCCCGGTCCGCGGCGATGAACACGTCGACCTCGGTCCACGGCACCGCGGGCGGCTGCGTCAGGAAGCGGGGCCGCTCCAACTTGGCCGTCGCCTCGTGCAACCGCACCGCAGCCGACACCACCTCGTCGTGGCGCGGCTCCGGATTGCCTGCGACGAACGTGTCCGCCCGCCACCCGGCGACGACGTAACGCCCGTCGCTGGACCGCACCGGCCGCGCCAACCGCACCCCGTCGACGAACAGCGTCTCGCGCACCTTCGCCGACCACGCCGCGCGCGCCGGATCGGCCACCACCGACAGCACCACTTCCCCGCACCGCCAGCCGCCGTCCCAACCCGCGCCCAAGGCGACGGGTCGCAGCCCGGTGAGGCCGAACGCCGTCAGCACGTGATCGGGCGGCCCTTCGACAGTCACCGCCACAGCCTAAGGCGTACGCGAGCGGATCAGCGGTCAGTACATGACCATGTCGGGATCGAGTTGCCTGGCCCAGGCCACGATCCCGCCCTGCAGGTGCAGCGCGTCGGCGAAGCCGGCCTTCTTCACCGCGGCCAACGCCTCGGCCGACCGCACCCCGGTCTTGCAGTACAGCACCGGGATCCGGTCGTGCGGCAACTTCGCCAGCCCCTCGCCGGCCTCGAGCGTCGACTTGGGCACCAGCTCCGCGCCGTCGATGTGGTTGATCTCCCACTCGACCGGTTCCCGCACGTCGATCAGCGCCACGCGCTTCCCGGAGTCGATCATGTCCCGCAGCTCGCGCGGCGTGACGGTCGCGTCGACCGTCGCCTCCGCGGCCGCCTCGGACACCACGCCGCAGAACGCCTCGTAGTCGATCAGCTCGGTGATCTTCGGCGTGGCCGGATCCTTGCGAATCTTGATGGTGCGGTAGGTCATGTCGAGCGCGTCGTACACCATCAGCCGACCCAGCAGCGGCTCGCCGATGCCGGTGATGAGCTTGATGGCCTCGGTCCCCATCACCGACGCGATCGACGCGCACAGGATGCCCAGCACACCACCCTCGGCGCACGACGGAACCATCCCCGGCGGCGGCGGCTCCGGGTAGAGGTCGCGGTAGTTCAGGCCCAGCCCGTCGGGGGCGTCCTCCCAGAACACCGACACCTGGCCTTCGAAGCGGTAGATCGAACCCCACACGTACGGTTTGCCGGCCAGCACCGCGGCGTCGTTCACCAGGTACCGCGTGGCGAAGTTGTCCGTGCCGTCCAGGATCAGGTCGTACTGCGCGAACAGGTCGACGGCGTTGTCCGGCTCCAGGCGGACCTCGTGCAGCACCACGTCGACCAGCGGGTTGATCTCCAGCACCGAGTCGCGCGCGCTCTGCGCCTTCGAGCGGCCGATGTCGGACTGACCGTGGATGATCTGGCGCTGCAGATTGGATTCGTCGACGACGTCGAACTCGACGATGCCGATGGTGCCCACCCCCGCCGCGGCCAGGTAGAGCAGCGTGGGCGAACCCAGCCCACCCGCACCGATCACCAGCACCCTGGCGTTCTTCAGGCGCTTCTGCCCGTCGACTCCCAGGTCGGGGATGATCAGATGACGGCTGTAGCGCGCGACCTCGTCGCGCGTCAGCGAGGCCGCGGGTTCGACCAGCGGCGGTAACGATGTCGGATCGCCGGGCACCGGCTCACTCCTTGCGTCGAGGACGTCTGATGGCCATCACGTCGGCCATCGCCATTCAACGGTAATCGCCTCCCAGACCTTCCCGAGACCTTCCCGGTGACCTTCGCGAGACCTTCCCGATGACCTTCCCGACGGGTTCGGCAGACCGCGCGGCCGCTAGGCGACGATCGGGTACGGCCAGGGGTTGAAGCGGCACGTCTTGCCGTCGGCGGGAACCGACTCCGGGTCGAACCGCGCGTTGTCGTCGTTGTTGGTGGAGAACGTCTGCTGCATCATGATCGGCGCCAACGCACCGTTCTCGCCGCACGGCTCGTGCTTGGCGTAACCGATGGCGTGCCCCACCTCGTGGTTGATCAGGTACTGCCGGTAGGAGCCGACGTCGCCCTGGAACGGCACGGCGCCGCGTACCCACCGCGCCTCGTTGATGAACACCCGCGGCTGGTCGGTCAGATAGGCGGGGTTGTAGCACGACGTCTCGATCGGAATGTCGTAGCCGCAACCCTCCCGCACCGTCATCGGAGAGGTCAGCGACACCCGGAAGTCCGGGGTCTGCGCGGGATCGTCGATGCGCTGCAAGGCGAACTGCGTGTTGTGCGTCCAACTCTTCGGGTTGGACAGCGTCTCGGTGACCATCCGCGCGTACGCCTCGTCACCGCCGATCTGCGACGTGTCGATGCCGTCCTCGACCTCCACGGTGTAGGTGAAGGTGCGCAGCGTGCCCTCGCCCACCTTCGGCGTCGCACCCGGCACCACGTGCCACGTCTTCGCACCCGCCTCGGTGTAGGACCCGCCGCCGGGCAGGATGCCGGTGGGCAGGTTCGCATCGAACTGCGTCAGGCCCTTGGGCGGCGCACCGAGGATCGCCGTGCTGGACGCGTCGATGGTCGGCGGCCCCTGGATGGGCCCGGGATCGGCGGTCTGGCGCACCGGGCTGGTGCTGATGGACTGGTACACCACCACGATGGTCACGGCGAACAGCACCGGCAGCGCGTAGGCCCGCCACCCGTAGGTCGACACGAACCGGCCCAGCCACGTCTGCTTGCGCCACTGCTGGTGCTCGTCGCGGTTGGCACGGGGGCGTCCCGAGTCACCCGCCACCGGGTCCCGCTGGGCGCGCAACGGCTCGCGCCACTCGTTGCGCACCATGGGCACCCGGCTGGGCACGCGACCACCACGCCGGCCGACGCCGTCGGGTCCGCCCGGCGGTCGCGGGCCCGAAGGACCGTCGAGCGTGCGGTGCTCGTCCGGTCCTCCTCGCGTCCGGGAGTCGTAGGTCACCGGACCAGAATGGCACAGCGCAGGGCACGACCCCGTCCGGCGCGCCACCGGGTGACCGCACCGCGACGGTTCCGGGGCCGCCCCGCGCGGGGGTAGTAATGTCGATGACTCCACGTGTCTGGCGGAGGGGGCCCGACGCAGCGTACGACCAGGGCACGTCCCAAGTGACCCAAGAGTGAGGACGTGATGAGCGATCTCGCCAACGCAGCCTCGAGGCGAGGCGCGCCGCCGGCCACCGGCGACGGACCGTCTGCCCGAGGTAATCGGCGTGGCAACCGGCTGCCCCGCGACGAACGTCGCGGTCAACTGCTGGCCGCTGCCAGCGAGGTCTTCGTCGACCGGGGTTACCACGCCGCCGGCATGGACGAGATCGCCGATCGCGCCGGCGTCAGCAAACCCGTTCTCTACCAACACTTCTCGTCGAAGCTGGAGCTGTACCTGGCGGTCCTGGACCGCCACGTGGAGAACCTGGTGTCGGGAGTCCGCACGGCGCTGCGCACCACCACCGACAACAGGCTGCGACTGCACGCCGCGGTGGGCGCGTTCTTCGACTTCATCGAGCACGACGGCCAGGGCTACCGGCTGATCTTCGAGAACGACTACGTTACCGAGCCGCAGGTGTCCGAACAGGTCAAGATGGCCACCGAATCGTGCACCGACGCCGTGTTCGAACTCATCAGCAGCGACTCCGGCCTGGAAGCACACCGGGCGCGGATGATCGCCGTGGGACTGGTGGCCATCAGCGTCGACAGCGCGCGCTACTGGCTGGACAACGACCGGCCGATCTCCAAGCAGGATGCCGTGGCCGGCACGGTGCAGTTCGCCTGGGGCGGACTGTCACACGTGCCGCTCGCACGGTCCTGACCCGGTCGGGGACTCCCTGACCGCGGTCGGAACTACTTGACCGCCTCGGCCCCGACGCTGCCCACACCGAACCCGACGCGACGCCCATCGGCTGCGCCGATCTCGACGTAGCTGATCTTCGCCGTCTGCACCAGGAAGCGCCTGCCCTTGTCGTCGGTCAGGCTCAACACCTTGAGGTCGCCGCTCAGCGCGTCGGCGACCAGCTTCTCCACCTCGTCGGCGGCTTGCGCACTGTTGAACGCCAACTCGCGCGGGCTGTCGACGACACCGATCTTGACCTCCACCGCTGAACCGTCCCTTCCTGAAAACCGTCGTGCTGCTGTCCCGCAAAGGCTAGTGGACCGATGCCCCGCGCGACGCGGCGGTCGCTACGCGCTGCGCGAACTGGCGGTCTCGGTCGGCTTGATCGAACCGAGTCCCGACCGTGACCCGTTGAGGCGCCGCGAAGCCTCATTCGTCACTTTGGCCTCAGTAGCATCGATTTCAAGACACACCGACGACCCCGGGAACGTGATGAGCAGGCTCAATCCTCCGTACTCGCCCGAATCCGGACGCGCCCCGTCGCGCCGATCCGAGTGGACATTCGGCGGCGACGGTCGCGAATGGCTGCGCGGACCCCAGCGCACCCAGGTGCTCGACGACTACTACGGCAACGGCCACGGTGACCCGTACGACGACGGCCCCCGCTACGACGAGCCGTCCTACGAGGATCACGATCTGCGGGACTACCGCGGCTACCGGTCTCCCCGCTACCCGAGCCCCCGACCGCAGGATGGCCACCCGCAGTACTCCCACCCGCATTCCCCCGGGGACGACCGGTACGACGCCGCCTACGATCCCGCCCGAGATCCCGCCTACGAGGCCGACGTCGACGACGAGATCTACGAGTACTACGAGCCGATGGACCGCCGGTGGATCTGGGTGGCCGGCGTCGCCGGGGCCATCCTGCTGGTCGCGGTGATCTGCACCGCCGTCATCCTCGGCGGCGGCGACAGCGGCTCCGTGGCCGGCACCGTCGGTGCCCCCGCGTCGTCCTCGGCGCCGACCAGCAGCGCGCCCGAACCCACCGCTTCGCGCCCCCCGGTGAGCACCCGACCGCCCGCACCGCTGGCCCCCGAGACCGTCACCACGGTCACCCCCGCCCCGAGCGCCACCCTGACCCCGACGCCCACCGTCGCGCCTCCGGTGGCGCCGCCGCCGGCCGAGGCAGCCGCCCCCGGCACCGTGACCTACAGCGTCACCGGCACCCGCTCACTGCTGGACCTGGTGACCGTCATCTACACCGACGCGCAGGGAGCGCTGCAGACCGACGTGAACGTCGCCCTGCCCTGGCACAAGACCGTGGTGCTCAACCCCGGCGTCACGCTCAGCTCGGTGACCGCCACCAGTCTCACGGGTCAGCTGAACTGCGCGATCACCGACGCGGCGGGCACCCCGATCGCCGTGCAGACCAACAACTCGATGCTCACCACCTGCACGCGCTGACGCGGCGCCCGCAGCCTCAGAGCAGGCCGAGTTCGCGGACCCGGGTCGCGTGGGTGCGCTGCAGACGTTCGAAGAAGTCGGCGAGCTGGCCCAGCCCGCCGCTGGCGAGCACCAGGTCGACGAGTTCGTCGTGATCGGCGAGCACGAACTGTGCCTGCGTGATGGCCTCCCCGAGCAGCCGACGCGACCACAGCGCCAGCCGATGGCGCTGCCGCTCGCTGGCCGTCACGGCCGCCTGAACCTCGGCCACCACGAACTGTGAGTGCCCGGTCTCGGCGAGGACCGCGCGCACCACGTCGGCCACCTCGGCGGGCAGCGCGTCGGCGATCTCGAGGTAGAAGTCGGCGGCCAGGGCGTCACCGATGTAGGTCTTCACCAACGCCTCCAGCCACGTGCTGGGCGTGGTCAGACGGTGATAGTTCTCAAGGGCCGCAGCGTATTTCGTCATCGCGGGCACCACGTCGACGTCGCGCTCCTCGAGCGCGGCGCGCAGCACCTCGTAGTGGTTCATCTCGGCGGCCGCCATGCTGGCCATGTTGATGCGACCCGCCAGGTTGGGCGCCATGCGCGCCTCCTCGGTGAGCCGATAGAACGCGGCGACCTCGCCGTAGGCCAGCAGCGCGAAGAGTTCGGCGACACCCGGATGGTCCACCGAGACCCCGGGCGCTGCGGGCTCGGCCGCCTCCTCCGGCGTGGTCGCGGACGGGGTTCCAGTCATGGGGCAACTCTAGACTCCGGGCCCGCGACCAGCCGCCGACGCGGATCACCGGTTACACTGGACGCGGGTCGCAGCCCGTGAACTGCGGGAACCGGCCCAAGAAATGTGCGTGCACGCAGTTCGCCCGCCTCCTGCGAAGGCCCGGGCCCGGTGCTCAACAGTCCCAACTCGTGCGCGCGTGACCAACCGCGAAACTTCCGAGTTTTGGACTTCGAAAGGCACCGCCACCCGCAATGAACGACATCAACACCGACATCGACACCGACACCACCACCACCGACACCACCAGCGAGACCGGCCACACCACGACCGAGATCACCACCGTCGAGATCACCCCCGACGAGATCCACGAAGAGACCACCACGTCCTTCTCCGACCTGGGCGTACGCGAGGAGATCGTCCGCGCACTGGCCGAGTCCGGCAAGACGCACCCGTTCGCCATCCAGGAACTCACCATGCCGATGGCGCTGGCGGGCGACGACCTCATCGGCCAGGCCCGCACCGGCATGGGCAAGACGCTGGCCTTCGGCGTCCCGCTGCTGCAGCGGATCACCACCGACACCACCCGCGAACTCACCGGCATCCCGCGGGCGCTGGTGGTCGTGCCGACGCGGGAACTCTGCCTGCAGGTCTACGAGGACCTGGCCAGCGCCGCCAAGTACCTGCGCGCCGGCGATCGCAAGCTCTCGGTGACCTCCATCTACGGCGGGCGCCCCTACGAGGCCCAGATCGAGGCCCTGCGCAAGGGCGTCGACGTCGTGATCGGCACCCCCGGCCGCCTGCTCGACCTCGCCCAACAGGGCCACCTGCAGCTCGGCGGCCTGTCGATGCTGGTGCTCGACGAGGCCGACGAGATGCTCGACCTGGGCTTCCTGCCCGACATCGAGCGCATCCTGCGCCAGATCCCCGACGAGCGGCAGGCCATGCTGTTCTCGGCGACCATGCCCGACCCCATCATCACGCTGGCCCGCACGTTCATGAACCAGCCGACGCACATCCGCGCCGAGGCGCCGCACTCCGCGGCCGTGCACGACACCACCGAGCAGTTCGTCTACCGGGCGCACGCCCTCGACAAGGTCGAGATGGTCAGCCGCATCCTGCAGGCCGAGGGCCGCGGCGCGACGATGATCTTCACCAGGACCAAGCGCACCGCCCAGAAGGTCGCCGACGAGCTGGCCGAGCGCGGCTTCAAGGTCGGCGCCGTGCACGGCGACCTGGGCCAGGGCGCCCGCGAAAAGGCCCTCAAGCAGTTCCGCAACGGCGAGGTGGACGTGCTGGTGGCCACCGACGTCGCCGCCCGCGGCATCGACATCGACGACATCACCCACGTCATCAACTACCAGATCCCCGAGGACGAGCAGTCCTACGTGCACCGCATCGGCCGCACCGGCCGTGCCGGCAAGACCGGCATCGCCGTCACGCTCGTCGACTGGGACGAGCTGACGCGCTGGGAGATGATCGACAAGGCGCTCGGCCTCGACAACCCCGAGCCCCCGGAAACGTACTCCAGCACACCGCACCTCTACAGCGATCTGAACATCCCCGCCGAGGCGACCGGTTCGGTGGGCAAGCCCTCCCGGGCCGCGGCCGAGAAGTCCGGCACCGGTGAGCGCTCGGCCAGGTCCGAGAAGCGCGAGCCCCGCGCCGAGCGCGAGCGTCCCGCGCGCACCCGCAATCGGCGACGCACTCGCGGCGGCCAGTCCGCCGGCGAGCACGCCGAGGGCAGCGAGCCGTCGGCAGTGCGCGCCGGCGACG